>NZ_CP118522.1:900000-1081520 GCF_028885435.1 Mesomycoplasma ovipneumoniae ATCC 29419 | reverse complement strand
AGAAACGTTTACTTTATTTTTATATAAGAATATAAAAAGTGTTAAAATTTAACTATACAATTTTGGGTGCAAGTCAACAAAATAACTATGTTTTTTTAAATTTTAGCAATATTTTTAAAAAAACAAATAAAACAAAAGGAGATATCATGAAAAGAACATACCAACCAAATAAATTAAAACACATAAAAACTCATGGCTTCCGCGCACGTATGTCAACTGCTGACGGTAGAAAAATTTTAGCAGCTCGAAGATTAAAAGGTCGTAAAAGATTAACTGTATCAGATAAATAGTTTTTAGGATAATTTTGCAAAAAATTCCGACTATTAAAAAAAATTGAGAATTCCAAGCAATAATCGAATCTAAAAAACAGATAGTTACAAATTCTCTTATTCTTTATTATTCAAAATTTGCTTTTTTCGAAATTGGTATTTCAATTCCGAAAAAATTTGCTAATGCAGTTAAACGAAATTATTATAAAAGGCAAATCAAAAATATTCTTCACAGCCTTCAAAAAAATTGACCTTCTGCACCAAAATTTCGAGTAATTTTAATAACAAGAAAATCATTTTTAACACTTAATTTTAAAGAAAAAGAGAACGAAATTATTAAAATATTCAAAGAATTCCAAAAAAATGAAAAATAAACAAACACGACCAAAGGCTTTTGATTACTTCCAGAACCAAAACGGTTCAAAAAAAAATAGCTTCAAAAACTTCAAATCTATTTTCAAATTTTTGAAAGTCTTTTTTTACACTATTATTTTCGGAATTTCTTTAACCGGTTGTATTCAATCATTAGTTGTAAAAACTTCGCATAATGTTGGCGAAGCGCTTGAGTTTTATAATTCTAAAGAAGAAATAACCCCAAATTATACAATTTTTAAAAAATCAGAAAATGAAAGCGCGCCTGGTATTGAATTAGCTACAAAAAACAATAACTTTTTGATTTCAGCTGACTCAAAAAAAGTAAATCAAGAAAGCATTTTAAACGTCTTAAGACAACAAATTGGAGATAAAAATTCTGATTTTGGTGAGTTTAATTCACTTCTTTTGTTCCAAAATAATGAAAATGAATTTGAATATTTAAAAGGTGACAAAACTAATGAATTTATTTTTTTCAGTTCTGCACAAAAATCATATGAGCAAAAAACTGTTTGAACTGAAATAAAACTTCCATCTCCAAAATATTTTAGTCAAAAAGCTGATAAAAATTATTTTGAAAGTCTGCAGAACGCCAAAAGTTTGCCTATTAATAATTTTAATTTTCAAAATAACAATGATACAGCCAACATAACTGAAAAAATTGACCAGTTTTTCTTTAAAATAGACAGTAAACTCCCGCCTGTTAATCGGAGTTATGCAACTTTTAGCCGTGATGTTCTTCAAGTTCTTTATAATAAATTAATTTCATTACCAGAATTTTCAAATAATAAACTGGAAAATGCAATTGAAGAATTTGAAACAAAAGCAGGAAAAGAAATTTCTCCTGAAACTGAAAAAATTATTTCTGGATACGCTGAATCTATAAAAAAAATAATTTTTCCTATTAATTTTTCCCGAATTGATATACAGAACAAAACTTACAACTGGAACAATAACGACGAAGAATTTGCAAGAAAAATTGCTTTCCAAAATCAAGTTCCATCATTCCCGATAGTTAGCTGGCTTGAGTCATGGAAATTAGGGCCTTTTTATGCAATGTTTGTTTACCCGATTTCTAAAATAATTACGTGAGTCACCTCGTCTCAGTCATTATCTGCCTGATCTGGTTGAATAACAATTTTGGCGATTTTAACAATCGTTGTAATAACAAAACTTATCTCTTTTGCTTTCAGATTTAAAACGATTTTTGGTCAAAATAAGCAAAATGAACTACAACTAAAAAAAGCTAAAATTGATGCAAAATACGAAAATTACAAAAAAAATAAAGTCATGCAACAACGTCATCGACAAGAAGTTGCTGACCTTTATAAAAAGAATAATTTTTCACCATTTGCGCCTTTTTCCCAAATTTTAGTAACTATGCCTATTTTTATAGCTGTTTGACGAGCGCTCCAGGGAATTCCTAGCTTTAAAGTTACTTATTTTTTAGGTCTTGAATTAGCAGCAACTTCTTATCAAAAACTTTTTGATGGACAATGAATTTATCTTCCAATAATAATTATTACGGTTATAGTTCAAGGATTGCAGCAAATAATTCCAAAACTTTTAAATAAAAATAAAACAAAAAGAATAATAAATGCTCAGGAAAATGAAACATATAAAAAACAAGTAAAAACACAAAGAATCATGTCAATAATTTTTGTGTTTTTTGGAGTAATTTTTCAAGCTTCACTTCAAATTTACTGAATTATTGGTGGTATTTGAGAAATTATGCAAGCACTTGGCGTTCATTATTTCCAAAAATCCAAAACTTATCGTGAAAAAGTTCAACCCTGAATGCGTAGGAAAAAATGGATCTAATAATATAAATAAAGGTTTGCAAAAATTCGCTAAAATAGTATTAAATGTTTAAAAAGTTTAAAAATCTACGGAGATACTAAATGAATAACAAAATTTCACCTTGTATTTGAACACTTATTTCAAATACACACCTTCGAAAAGCGGAAAGTTTAGAAATATTAATTAAAGCACTTTATTTAAATAAAGAAGAAATAAACCCGAATTTTAAAAGTAAATGACTAAAAATTTACAAAAATAAAAACTGAAAACCAGTTGGAGATTTGAGCGAACACATAAGATTAGCCTCTCAACTCGGGATTGCAAAAACAAATATTTTAGTTAATGGACAGCAAAAACTTAATATTTTAGCTAAATTAATAAACAATGGAACAATAAAAGTTCGCGAATATATAAGCATTATTTTGTTTAATTTAGTTACTTTTATTAATGAAGAATATCGTCACTTGTTTAAAATGACGCTAGAATTGCTCAAAGAGAAAGAAAACCAACCAGTTTCAGTTGATGAAATTTTCGATAATTTTAATTTTGGAGAGCCTTTCTGCCCTGAATTTGATGAAAAACTTCAGCGTTATAATTTAACACAAAAAGACCACATTTTTTACATTCTAATTTCTGGTATCTTTTTTGAAGTTTTATCTTTTCGTGAAAAAAGTCAACAATACAGCACAAAATTTTTTAAAATAAAACTTTTTGACTATTGATATTCAAGAATTGACGAACTAATAAGTAAATGTAACAACCAATTAGAATCATATAATTTTGAAAAAGCAAGCGCTGTAAGGCTAGATCCGGAAAAATGATCTAATTATTTAACCTCAAATTCGCAAGCAAATTATGACTATATAATAAGTGTTCTGAAAAATAAAACACAAGAAATACCTTCAGTTTTAGCTACAAATGAACCTACAAACGAAACTCAGACCGAAAAAGAATATACTCAGTACGACTCAACATCCCAAAACCAAGTTTTAGATCAAACTGAACAACCAGAGACAATAACTGAGTTAAACGAACCTGAAATTAAAATCGTCGAAGAGACAATCAAACCCGCTGAAAAAAAGTGTAATTTAGGCGAATTTTCTCAATTTTATACACCTGAATTTGATAGTCAAAGTTGCTGTGAAAATGATCTTAAAACTTTATCAGAAAATCAAAATTATCCTATGAATTTAGGCGTAATTTTAGATTCTCAAGCAACATATTGACCTGGAAACACTGAGAAAAATCTCGAAAATTCAGGCGAAGAATATTCAACTAAAACAAAAAAATCTTTATCTGGCATTTTACATTCTTCTGAAATTCTTTCCTGTCCTTGTGAAAATTCACAAACTAGCAATTCAAAATCAGTAAATTCAAATTCAACTAAAATTGAAGACAGCAAAACATCTGAACAAAAAACAGAACAGCTAGAAAAAGACTCCGTAGATTCAGAAAAAATTTGCTATTTACCGACAGAATCACAAACCCAAATTAATAATGTAAAACTCCCAGCTTCTACATTTTTAAAGTCCAGAGAGCATTATTACAATTATTTTATTAACAACGTATATAAATTGATCGACTTTTCAATCAAAAATTTACTAAATCAACCCAAATTTAAACAAAATTTTTTCAACTTATTAGAGAAAAGAAAAATTAATGACGAAATCACAATAAGTCAAAAACAAACAAAAATAATGTCTGGTAAGAATATATTTTTAATTTCTCCATCCCAAAACCAGATTTATGACGAAATTAAAAACAATATTTTTAAACACGATTTGGACAAAAACAACTATGAAATAGCAACTTTTTCTGATAATTACACTATTCAAGATTTTGTTGGTTATAGTGATTTTAGTGTTGATGAAAAAAATCAGGCTAATTTTATTCCAGGTCCATTTTCACGGATTTTGAGAACCTCATTTTGAAATCCAGATAAAAAATATTTCTTAATTCTTGAAAACATGGATAAACAAGCTGGAATTGATTTAGTTTCACAACTAAAACCGCTCTTTTATCGCGATGAAAAAGCTAGCAGCTTTTTTTCAATTTCACTCCCAGAAGTTTCTTCATACGTTTTTTCAAACGAGCACCAAAAAATTTATATTCCGGCAAACCTTACAATTATTGCAACTGCTGTTGTCGATGTTGAAAATCAAGAATTTGACTTTCCGGTTGATTTACTAGAAAATTGAGATTTTAAACATTTACCTAACAAAAAGCAAGCAAACATTTTACCAAAAAAAGAAATTTGTGACACCGGTTTGAATTGAGATGATTTTTTAAGGGTTTTAGAAAACCAACTCGCCAATAAAAATCAGGACTACATTTTACAACTTCCTTTTGAAATAGATCAAAATATATTGCAAAATCCGGATCTTTTTGCTAACAAAGTGCTATTTTTCTTATGAAGTTTTACTTTCAAAAATAAAAGAGAACTAATTTTTAGCTATGGTTCATATTTAACTTTGGCAAATAAATTCATTAATTCCGAAGGACCTGAGCGCTTAAAAATCTTTAAAGCTAATTTTTTTGAGTCGTAAAATGTATTAATTTTAAAAGGATTTATTTAAATTTAACTGTGAATTTTAACAAAAAAGTAAAAAAAATTTTTCGGCATTTTCTATTTAGTAGTTTTTGAATACCACAAACTATTTTTATCATAGCCTCATGTGGAGATACTGATAAAACTGATGATGGGTTTAAAAATCCAATAGGTCTGGGCGTTCAAAATGCTGTAAATTTGAAAAAATTCATTAATTCAGAGAATTTAATTGAAATTCCTGCGGAAAAACAGCAGCAAATATACGAGCAAAAAGATTCACAATTTTACCTACTTAATCTAACGGATGCTCCAAAAATTTCAAATTCACAAAAAATAGATCCCGAATATATATCAAGATTCAGTCCAAATTCACAAATAACATACTTAAATTTAATAAATCGCTACTACAATTCTAAGCAACTTCAAAAAACTAAGCGCCAATTAAATCAAGGTCCAGACTCAATTTATGTCCCAACTGTAGCCGAAAATGCAAAGGATTTTTGGTTCGTTTATGTAATTCCAACTTCAGTTGGTTTTACAGAATTTGAACAAAACGGCCAAAAAATCAGCATACCTGAAACTTCAACAAAATTCCCTCGAACCTTAACTCCGTATTCTTCTGTTGAGTTAAAATTACTAAAAAAAGATCTAATTTCAAATGATAGCAAGAATTATTTGCAAATAAATGTTAATCAAATGCTTAATTCTTTTGCTTATAAAAGAAAAGATCCTAACGATCCCCAAAGTACAGAAAAAAATTTATTTGGCTTCCTTGAATCAGAAACATTCCCTAATTACAAGCTTTATTTAAAAAATATTGATTTTGAAAAAAAAGAAATCACTTTCACATTAGATGAAAAACAAAACAATCTAAAACACGAAATAACGCAAAAAAATTCCCTAGATTCAAACATTTCAGTGATTAATTTGGAGTATAAATCTGATAAATATGAAAAAAACGCTAATCCCGAAGCATTTTTTTCTAAAACAGAAGATCCAAAAGATAAATTATCAGATTATCCGTTTGTTAGATTTTTTACCCAAACTTTTGTTGTTCCTTTTGAAGGTAAAACAACTAACTTTGACAATAATTTTTCTATAATAATCGAAAAAAAATAGTTTATTTTTTCGTAAAATCCCGATTTTCCCACTTTGATGAGATAATCTTAGAAAAGCGTCCGATTTTGCCGCTTTTTTAACTTTTTTTGTAAAAGTTAAATACTATTTTAAAACACAGGCAAAAATCAATTTATGGACAAAACAACAAAAACCATAAAAAAATACAACTACTATTTAAACTCAATGCGAATAGAAAACTCGTTTTTATTTGCAGCGAGCCTAAAAAAACATATGAAGTTTTGAAAGAACAATAACCAAAAGCCCTAAATTTATAAATTTCTAAACGGGTAAATTTAAGGTATTCCATTATATTTAAAAACATAATGGATAATTCGCATCCCGAGTTTCCCAGTTTCATAAGGTAATTTTAAAAAAGCATCTGGTTTTAGGCAGTTTTTTAAGTTTTTTGGTAAAAGTTACTTACAATTTTTTTTAGTGATTTATTAAGATATCAAAGTAAAAATCATACCTATTTCAAATATTCGGATCACTAGGAACACCATCTCGATTTTTAAATATCATTTGCTGATCTAAAGTGTTAAATTCAACCCTTTGCCTTAATTTTTGCAACATCGTTACTAAACCAACTTAGTTAATTTTTGTTTTTTCATAATTTATAATTATACCATAAAATTACTTAAAATGCTAGTAAATGCTAGTAATAAAAATTAAGATTTTAAAATCAAAAAACACCGATTTACCGTTGTTTTTTCATATTTAGATTCACTAAAAAGCGAATTTTTGTCTTAAAACTGGGAAACTCGGGAAAAACATAATGGATAATTCGCATTTTCTAATTTTTATGGTAAAAACATAATTAATTCCCCCTTAATTCAATATCAAAATTTATTAATTCATTCTTAAGTGAACTTGATTATAACATAACTTTATTTTTTACCAAACATTTTTTTTTTTTTTTTGCAAAAGGTTAATTTTAAAATAATAAAAATTAAGATTTTAGTGCAAAAAACCCGAATTTACGGGTATTTTTTCATATTCAGATTCACTAAAAAGTGAATTTTCGCCATCAAACCCGGAAACTCAGGATAATCGGAAAAAATAAACTATTTTTTTTCGTAAAATTCTAATTTTTCTTTAAATTTCTTAAGTTTTTCGCGTTCTTGTTCAACTTTTTCTTTAGGCGCTTTTTCGACAAATTTTTGATTAGAAAGTAAAGTTTCTGCCCTTAAAATTTCGCTTTTTAAGAACTGAATTTCTTTTTTATCGTTTTCTTCTTGCGCTTTTTTTACTTCGTCAGGAATTTTAAGCGAAATTTTAAAGTTTTTGGTTTTGATAATAAACTCGTTGTTTGGAACCCATTTTCCAAAAACAAACTTACTAATAATTTCAATTTCTTCTTTTTGGAACTCGGCATCAAGAACACAAAATTCCAACATAATTTTTTTTGAAATCTGTAAATTTTCACGGTAAAATCTTAAACTATCAATAATTTCAAGGATATTTTCGACCTTTTGATTGTCACTAAATTGCCTAACTCTAGGCATTTTTTGTTCTAAAATTTCCTCATTAAAGATTTCTTCCATCAAAAAATCTGTCAAAAAAGGCATAAAAGGGTGCGAAATTATCAAAACACTTTTTAATAATTTTCTAGCATAAAAACCGTTTTGTCTAGTTTTAATCAATTCTATATAACGAGAAGAAAAATCCCCAAAAATAAAATTATTAATTTCGGTTCCAATCACGCTAAAATTATATTTTTTAATGTTTTTTACAATTTGTTTTTTAAAATCGTAAATTTTACCTTCCATTCAAAAGTCGATAAAATCTGGTTTTCTATGAGTATTATCTAAACTTTTAATATATTTGGCAATATTTCAGAGTTTATTGCTTAAATTTCAAGCTGAATTTAATTTTTCAACGCTAAACCTTATATCTTTTCCTGGGCTTGAATTAAAAAGAAGCATTTGTCGTAGAGAATCTGACCCGTATTTTTCAATTATTTCCATAGGATCAATCCCGTTTCCGAGTGATTTTGACATTTTTCGCCCTTCTTCATCGCGAATAAGACCATGAAGCAGAACTTTTTCAAAAGGTTTTTTATCCATAACAAAAAGAGAGGAAAAATACATTCTAGCAACTCAAAAAAATAAAATATCTCACCCGGTAACGAGTAAACTTGTCGGAAAATAGGACTTAATTAGTTCAGAATTATTAGGCCATCCTAAAAAAGAAAAAGCGCTAATTCCTGAAGAAAATCAAGTATCAAGAACGTCTGGATCTTGAGTTCATCCTGGGCCAGGTGAGTCTATTTGAACCTTAAATTCGTCATTATTTTTATACCAAACAGGGATTCTGTGACCTCATCAAAGTTGGCGTGAGATAGTTCAGTCATGGATTTTATCGAATCATTTTCTTAAATTTTTCTCAAATCCGCGTGGATAAAATAAGATTTTATCTTTTGAATTCAGGTGCGAAATTAAAGACTGAGACAGTTCATCCATTTTGACAAATCATTGTGGTTTTTTAAGAATTTCGACAATTTCGCCGCTTCTTTGTGAAAAGCCGACATTTGAAACAACATCTTCGACTTTAATTAAAAGGCCTTCATTTTCAAGTTTTTTTGCAATTAAATCTCTGGCCTGAAATCGATTTTTACCTTCAAATTCAAGGGTATTTTTATTTAAATTACCATAGTCATCAATGCAATCTTCGGCTGACAAGCCATTTTTTTCTAAAATATCAAAGTCTAAAATTGAATGAGCCGAAACTTTCATAACTCCAGAGCCAAAATCTTGACTAACATTTGAGTCGCCAATTATTTTTATGATTTTTTTAGTCAAAGGATGAATAACTTCTTTGCCAATAAAGCCTGAATATCTTTTATCTTTTGGATTTACGGCTAAAACAACGTCGGACGAAATAGTTTCAATTCTTGTTGTTGCCACGGTCAAAAATTCGCTTGAGTCTTTCAAAAAGTACTTTAAATAGTACATTTTTTGATTTACAGGTTTGTTGATAACTTCAATATTTGAAAGTGCGGTTTGTAATTTTACATCCCAATTTATCGCTCTTTTTCCGCGATAAATCAAATTTTTTTCTCACAATTTGATAAAAAAATTTGAAACAGCGTGCTGAGCCTCATCGTCAAGCGTAAATCTTTCTTTGGAATAATCAAATGCAATCCCTAATTTGTTTCACTGTTCTTTGATTTTTAGATATTGCTGATCTTTTCAGTCATAGCATTTTTCGATGAATTTTTGGCGGCCTAAGTCGAATTTAGAAATATTTTTTTCTGCTAAAAAAGCTTCAACTTTTGCTTGAGTTGCAATTCCAGCATGATCAACACAAGGCAATAAAAGAACGTCAAAGCCTTGAAGTTTATGAAATCTAATTAGAGAATCTTGAATAAAAATATTTCAAGCATGACCTAGATGCAAGTGTCCTGTAACATTTGGAGGCGGACTTATGATGGAAAAAGGTTTTTTTGGATTTGAACTAGCATAAAAAAACTGCTTATCAAGTCATTTTTGGTTTCTATTTTTTTCAACTGTTTTATGATTATATTTATTTTCCATGATTCACCCATTATAAATTTATGACAAGAATATCTTCGTCCAAAAGTGTATTTTGGCTTGAAAATTCGTTAGTTACTTTTATATTTTTTATAGGATTTCAAAAATCAGCATAATATTCAAAATTGTTGTTGATTCCAGAAGGGTTTTTTCGAAAAACTTCGTTTTGTATTTGCTTGTAAAGTTGTGTTTCAAGCAAATACAAATTAGTTCGATCAAAACTGCTATTTTGGTAAAAAAACTTAGCAAATGTGGTTTTTGGCGTCAAAGGCAAATCTACCTCTTGAATATATTCAATTAAAGTACCGTTTTCAATAAAAACAATGCTAAAATCACGAATAGGTTTGATTGACCGCTTTGCACAAATGAAAAGTTGGACTGTATTCTCGCCATCATTAAAAAAATGCTGAAAAAGTTTTTGTTTGTAAGTAGTGCCTAAGTAAAAAGAATTTTCGTCAAACAAAAAGCGAGAATAATTGCCCATTTTTGTTTTTTTTAGTTCTAAAAAAAACAAAATATTTTCAGGAAGCTCACCGTAAAATTGGTAAAGAATGTCAAAATTAATTTTGTTTTCAAAGCAAAAAATCAAAAATTGATTTTTTCTCAAAAAAGTATCAATTCTGCTTAAATTATAATAGTAAAAAAAATTTTTTAAGTCCACCAAGGTGTCTCTTAAAAAAGCAAAATGAGTCCAATATTCGCTTTTTGAAATTTTATTTTTTAGTCTTCTTAACTTGTTTTCAATAGAAGCAACTCAAAGTCTTTTTGCAAAAAAAGAGTTACGAAAATTCTTCTTTTTAAGGCTTTTTTTCATTCTAATTACTTCATGTTGTCACAAAACATTCGCGCGTAGCAAAGTTTTGCTGTTTACTTTAAGATTTTGGTAGTAGGGATTTTCCTTGCGAAAAGAGTTAATTTTCTTTGTTCTAAAGTGTTTTTGTGCCTTTTTATTTTTTTCTTCAAGCATTTTTTGCTGACGATTTTTTTTCCAAAAAAGTCAAAAATCATCAGCAAAAGTTTTATCAAAAAAGTTTTGGACACTTGGAATATTATCAAGACTTTTTTGATTTAACAGTTTAGACATCCAAACTTCAAATTCGTAGTAAATTTGAAATATTTGCTCAGTTGACAGTCACCTGAAATTTCCACTTTGTTTTATCAAATTCAAAAAGCAAGTATAGCCAGTAGTAAAAATTTTTATTTTATAAAGGTCGGCATCGGCCGAATTTGTTAGCGAATTATGCTGGCTAATAATGTTTTTTATATCGTTTTTAATAATTTTTAGTGCATTTTGGGTTGTTTCATTGCTTTTAAAGTTGTCAAATTTAGAATCAAAAAAAGGGTTGCTAAGTTTTAATTCTTGGTTTAAATTTTCTTGCTCAACTTTTGGATTTAATTCTGTTTTTATGTACAGATTATAAAAATTTTCGTTTAATTTTTTATAATCGCTTTTAATTTTATTGACCATTTCGGTAAAATTAAAAGAAAAAAAAGCACTTTTTTCCAATAAATTAGTTATTTGATTATCCATATTTGTTAGAAATTGATCAATTTCGGGCATTGTCAAATACAACATGTATTTTCTTGTTGTATTAGTTTCAATTTCGAACGGCTTTGTGTTTCAATGGGATAAAAGAACCTGAATCACGAGCTTTTTTTTAATTCTTTCAAACATTTCTTTTGATAAAAAATCTGAAAAACAACTGTTTTTGCTGTAATCATAAGGTCTGTCGTTTTCAAGAATAAATCCATTATAAGAATTTTCTTTTTGAAGAATTGTTTTGAATTCATTAAAAAAATTTGGATCAGAAGAATAAATAAATCCGCATTGTTTTGCATCTAATTCAAGACTAAAATAATTTCAATACTTATTTTTTATATTATGAAAAACAAGTTTTTGCTTTTTCTCGTTATTAAAATTAATAATATTTTCCATAATTTAAGTAAGAGAGTAAGAGAATTTTTTATAAACTAGCGGTAAAACAGCTCTTGCAGTGAAATAAATAACAGACGCATTAATCCAAATTTTGGCTGGAGAAATAATTATATGTGTCAAAAAAGCAGTTTCAAAATTATTAAGCGCACCAGATTCTACATCGCCTTTTGCGGCAAGAACACTTGCAATTGGCTCATGTAAAGCAGAAAATGCAACGATCGGAACAAGAGTCAAATATCGCTCATTTTTACGGAAAAAGTTAATAAAACGCGCAACAAGTAAGAAGATAATCATTGAAAAAGTACCAAAAAGAATCAAAATTAAAAACGAAGTTTTGCTAGAAATGAAGCGCGCTTTGCTAAAATCAATAGAAGAATTAAACATAACCGTCGAAATAACTGCTGCAGCTATTAAAGCCAGGACAAAAAAGCTCGATACTCAATAAAAATTCAGTAAAGCTTTTTCTTCAGTTCAAGCTTGGACTTTAGCAACTTTTTTTTGTAATCTAAGCAAATTTTGCCGCATTTTTCGCTCTAAGTTTGCATCTTTTGAGTTATGGCTAATTGCATGATAAGTGTAATTAAAAATTTCTCGCTTTTGGGTAAAAATTTTATCCCCTAGGCGTTCTAAAATTTTCTCTTTTTGAAATCATTTTTTCCCTTGAACAACAAAAAATCAAAAGAAAACGCCAGGAATAAACCCAGTAAGTGAAAGGCTGAGAGTATAATATCAAGAATAAACGCCAGGAATAAACAAAAAAGTAATTAAATCTGATAAAAAACCAGTTAAAAAACCAACTATTGGTCCAAAAATAAAGCTTGTTATTTTAATCGGCAGTCCTATAATTGAAAAGCGAAAATTTGGCAAAACAGCAAAAGGAGCCAATCTGACCCCGATTATTAACATAATTACTGAAATTGATATGAAAATCGCCACAAAAGAGATTTTCATATTCGTCAACTTAGCCATGAAACTTCTCCTTTTGCCAAAATTTTCCCCTTATAAAATGAGTTTAACTTAATAAATTATAGCAAAAAAAATATAAACAACAACATTTTAGATAGATTCTTTTAGAGCTGAATTTTCAAGCGTCAAATTAATCGCCCAATTGCTTTTTAGATAAATTAGTTCAAAAATAATTCACTTTAGTATATCTGAAAGATAAAAAACTGTCAGTGAAATAAAAAGTTTTAAATGAACCTCAGAAATCAGCGGGATAAAAACTAAAACTATAAGAATTTGTCAAACAAGTTGACCTAAACCGGTAAAAAAATCTCACCAACTAGCAAAATTAGCCCGTCCACCGGCCTTAATTATCGTTAAAGAGGCATTAATTTGAACCCAAATTGGATTAATTAAAATTATAACTATACAGATTATAAAAATCTGATTTAGATAGAAATCAACGGCCAAAACTTTTTGGGCGTCAATAATACTTTGGTCAACTGGTAAATTATTTTCGGTGAAATAATCAGAGAGTCCTTTTTGAACTTGTTCTTTAATTCCTGTCGTGATCAAGTCAGTTTTTGTGATAGCAAAAACGATAATAAAGGCAACAACCGACATAACAACTGAAACAACAAATAAAAAACCTTTTAACATTGCAGCGTTTTTTTTGGCTAGTTCAATTTTGTTTTGGCCTAAATTTTGACCAACAACAATCGAAACACTTGTCTGAATTGAGGCAAAAGTTGTAAAAAAAATGTTAGCAATTGTGAGAATTATTCCTGAAATGGTTAAAAATCCAATGCCTCAAAATTTATAAAAACCACTGCCATCGTCAATTCCAATTGAACCAGGCGGCAAACTTTGGGATCAAAGAACAGAGCGGACTGAAATAATTAAAGAGGCAATAGTTACAAGCGACATTCCGACAAACCGGGCAAAAAACTGCTTTCAAATTTGTCTGTCAATTTGAAACATTTTTAAAACTGAGAGACTAATTTCTTTTCTATAAAAAAGTTGATAAAGATACATTAAAAAAGAGGTTATTAGTCTTGAAATTACAGTTGCAAGTGCTGAACCAGAGACTCCCATTAGTGGAATTAGCAAAAAATTAAGCCCAATATTCGTTACTAAAGTCAAAGTGTTAAAAAGAACAGAAACTTTCATTACACCAATTTCGCGTAGAATTCCTGAGGAAGTGACAATGTAGGCAAACAAGATTCAAGAAAAACTTATTATAAATAAGTAACTTTTTGCTTGCTCAAAAATATCTTGGTCTAAACCTGACGAACCCCTTCTTCACTGAACGACTCTGAGCAGACTTTCAGGAAAAGCTCAGGACAGGACAGCAAAAAATAAAATAACAATAAAAGAAAGAATATATCTAATATTATTTACTTGCCGGGCCAGTTTGAATTCTTTTTTTCCTCAGTATTGGGCAAAAATAATTGACCCGATTGTGTTAATCGAAATTATAAAAGAAAAAACAATTCCTGTTCAAAAATTGGCCATCCCGACAGCCGTAATACCGCCACTGATTTGGGAAACCATGAAATTATCAATAAAATTATTTATCGAAATAAAAAGCGTTGCTAAAATTACTGGAATAGTAATTTTAGCAAATTTTTTCCACATCTCTGGCGAATCAGGAAAAAATTTTTTTATTGAAAAATGCATTTTATTCGTTAGTTACTTCCAGAATTTTAACCGAATATTTTTCATTTACATCAACTTCAACTTCATCTCCTTCATGTTGACCTAAAAGAACTTGTGCAATCGGCGAAAAATTGGAAATTTTATTCGCAAAAGGATCAGCGTCAATTGAAGAAACGATTTGAAAAGTTTGAACTAAACCACTTTCAAGATTTTTAAGAGTAACTTTTGATCCAATTGAAACTCGTTTTGATCCTGAACGAGTTTCAATTATTTTTGCTTTAGCAATAATAGCTTCAAATTCACGTATTTTTGACTCAATTATCCCTTGTTTTTCACGGGCTACATCATATTCGGCATTTTCAGAAAGATCGCCTTGAGAACGAGCGTCTTTAATTTCTTGAATAACATTAACACGCTCAACATTTATTAAATGTTCAAGTTCTTTTTTTATTTCATCAAGTTTTTGTTGGGTTAAAAGAACTTCATCATTCATCATTTTTTTCATTTTTTTCCTTTTTAAACAATTTTTAGTAAAATTTTAATTTATTTTTTTTTGAATTATCAAAAAATCATAATAAAAAAATTCATCGAAGTGAATTTTATGCAATTTTAACATTTTTAAAATTGCCCTTCGCTGCCTTTTTTTATATTTTCAAATTAAATGTCCACCAATTTTAACCTTTTCTAAAAATTCTTGAAAATTTTTAGGGTTAATTTCTGCCGAAATTAAAATAAAATCAAAAAAAGCATCGCACTTACTTGTGTAATTCAGATTTTTTATTTGCAATTTTTCAATATTTTTTGCCAAACTGTTTTGATCAAGCCAAGATTCAAAAACTGTATTTGTCGAGTTTTGGATATTTTTTTGACTAAGACAAGCAACAATTCCGTCTTTTTCAACAAATAAATTTGCTTTTGAATTTGTTTCCCTTATTTTATTAATAACAAATTCAAGACTTTCAACGAGCCAAATATCGCTTTCTAATTCAGTGACTTGTGATTTTAGATCTATTCACTGGTCATAATTTTGACTTTGGTGTTCAAAGTTATATTTTTTAATTAATTTATTTTTTTTGACTCATGTTCAAACAAAGGAGACAAGAGCAACCAGAAGCGCAATAATTCCTGTTATTAATAAAATAATTTTTCAAATCGGCATATTTCTCCCTAAAAATCACTAATATATATAAATTATAAGTTTTTTTGTAAAACGAGTAAAAAAAATAAAAGCAAGCAAATTTTCCAAAATAAATATGTAAAAATTTGCAAATTTGAAAAAAAATATTTTTATTTGTTAAAAAAATTTAAAAAAATATTTTTTTTCAAATCCATGGGTCATTTTTGAGATCATCTTTTGCTGATGCAAAGCAAAAAATCACCTAAAATTTTACAAAATTTATAAAAAAAATTAGCAAAAAATGCCTATATATAATATAAATTAAAGAAGAAAAAAAATTTTTTATTTTTTTCTTGGTTTTTTTATTTTGACGGGTTATAATAACTAAGCTTTGTTTCAAATGAAGAAACAGGCAGCGTAAAAAAAAAAAAAAAAATTATTTGTAAAAAATTTTTTTGTGATATAATTAGAGTTACGCTGTTAAAACGGCAAAAAAAATTTTTAGATCTTTCAAAACTAGGTATATAATTTCAAAACCAATTTCAAATTGAACGCAATCATGAGAGTTTGATCCTAGCTCAGGATAAACGCTATCTGTGTGCTTAATACATGCATGTTGAACGGAATATGTTAGCTTGCTAATATATTTAGTAGCAAATGGGTGAGTAACACGTACCTAACCTACCTTTTGGACCGGGATAACCATTGGAAACAGCGGCTAATACCAGATACGATAAAAAAATGCATGTTTTTTTATTAAAAGAAGCCTTTAAAGCTTCACCAAAAAATGGGGGTGCGCAACATTAGTTAGTTGGTAGGGTAAAGGCCTACCAAGACGATGATGTTTAGCGGGGCCAAGAGGCTGTACCGCCACACTGGGATTGAGATACGGCCCAGACTCCTACGGGAGGCAGCAGTAAGGAATATTCCACAATGAGCGAAAGCTTGATGGAGCGACACAGAGTGCAGGATGAAGTCTTTAGGGATGTAAACTGCTGTTGTAAGGGAAGAAAAAACTAGATAGGAAATGATTTAGTCTTGACGGTACCTTATTAGAAAGTGACGGCAAACTATGTGCCAGCAGCCGCGGTAATACATAGGTCGCAAGCGTTATCCGGAATTATTGGGCGTAAAGCGTCCGCAGGTTTTTTGTTAAGTTTAAGGTTAAATGCTAAAGCTCAACTTTAGTTCGCTTTAGATACTGACAAAATAGAATTATGAAGAGGTTAGCGGAATTCCTAGTGGAGCGGTGGAATGCGTAGATATTAGGAAGAACACCAATAGGCGAAGGCAGCTAACTGGTCATATATTGACACTAATGGACGAAAGCGTGGGGAGCAAACAGGATTAGATACCCTGGTAGTCCACGCCGTAAACGATGATCATTAGTTGGTGGCAAAAGTCACTAGCACAGCTAACGCGTTAAATGATCCGCCTGAGTAGTATGCTCGCAAGAGTGAAACTTAAAGGAATTGACGGGAACCCGCACAAGCGGTGGAGCATGTGGTTTAATTTGAAGATACGCGTAGAACCTTACCCACTCTTGACATCCTCGCAAAACTATAGAGATATAGCGGAGGCTAACGAGATGACAGATGGTGCATGGTTGTCGTCAGCTCGTGTCGTGAGATGTTAGGTTAAGTCCTGCAACGAGCGCAACCCTTTTCTTTAGTTGCTAACATTAAGTTGAGAACCCTAGAGATACTGCCGGTGCAAACCGGAGGAAGGCGGGGATGACGTCAAATCATCATGCCTCTTACGAGTGGGGCAACACACGTGCTACAATGGCTACTACAAAGAGCAGCGAAACAGTGATGTCAAGCTAATCTCAAAAAAGTAGTCTCAGTTCGGATTGAAGTCTGCAACTCGACTTCATGAAGTCGGAATCGCTAGTAATCGCAGGTCAGCTATACTGCGGTGAATACGTTCTCGGGTTTTGTACACACCGCCCGTCACACCATGGGAGTTGGTAATGCCCAAAGTCGGTGAGTTAACCTCGGAGACCATTACCTAAGGCAGGACCGATGACTGGGGTGAAGTCGTAACAAGGTATCCCTACGAGAACGTGGGGATGGAACACCTCCTTTCTACGGAAAATTACTACTACTAAATGTGGTTAAAATCAAACTAACACATTAGAAAATTTAATAATTTGAAATAATTTGTTCTATTAATTCATTTTCTCCTTGTTTAGTTTTGTAAATATTATTTTTTTTGTAAAGTAAATTTTTTTTTAACTTTTTTTAATGAATTTTTTAATACAATAGCAATTTGAAATTGATTATGTACCTAGTTTTGAGAGCTCTAAAACTCTCAAAATGTCTGTAAAAAGACAATATTAGCTCTTTCAAAACTGAACAGTAACAATTTTATATCTGATCTAAAAATCAGATAATATTCCAAAGTCTTTTAAAATTAAACCGAGTTTATTTTTAAAATTTTATAACTTTTAGTTATAAAAACTCTAAAATTGTTAAAATACCTTAAGATATATTATCTAAATAGGCTATACTCAGAAGATAGTTTTAACTTTTTAAATAAATAAGAGTATTTGGTGGATGCCTTGGGTCTGAAAGTCGATGAAGGACGTGATTACCTGCGATAAGCTTCGTGGAGCTGGAAATAAGCTATGATACGGAGATTTCCGAATGGGGAAACCCAACCTAGCAAACCTAGGTTGCGCTTTAATGAATTCATAATTAAAGCAGCGAGATACGTTGTGAATTGAAACATCTTAGTAACAACAGGAAAAGAAAATAAATAATGATTCCCAAAGTAGTGGCGAGCGAAATGGGAGGAGCCCAAACCGTTTTTACGGGGTTATAGGACATTTTAATTGAGTTACAAAATTATATAATAGCAGAAAAAGTTGGAATGCTTTGACAAAGAAGGTGAAATCCCTGTACGCAAAATTATATAATCTCATAAATGTATCCTGAGTAGGGCGGGGCACGTGAAACCCTGTCTGAATTTGCCAGGACCACCTGGTAAGGCTAAATACTAATCAGACACCGATAGTGAACTAGTACCGTGAGGGAAAGGTGAAAAGAACCCCGAGAGGGGAGTGAAATAGATTCTGAAACCATTTACTTACAAGTAGTCAAAGCACGTTAATGTGTGATGGCGTACATCTTGCAGTATGGTCCGGCGAGTTATGTTAGCAAGCAAGGTTAAGCGGATTAAAGCGAAGCCGTAGGGAAACCGAGTCTGAATAGGGCGTTTAGTTTGTTGACATAGACCCGAAACCAGGTGATCTATCCGTGAGCAGAATGAAACTTTGGTAAAACAAAGTGGAGGTTCGAACCGTAGTACGCTAAAAAGTGCCCGGATGACTTGCGGATAGTGGTGAAATTCCAATCGAACTTGGAGATAGCTGGTTCTCTTCGAAATAGCTTTAGGGCTAGCGTGTAGAAATATAATTAATGGGGGTAGAGCACTGAATGTGGAATGGCGGCACCTAGCTGTACTGACTATAATCAAACTCCGAATACCATTAATCTAATCTATGCAGTCGGAACGTGGGTGATAACGTCCACGCTCGCGAGGGAAAGAACCCAGATCGTCAGCTAAGGTCCCAAAATTGTGTTAAGTGAGAAAGGTTGTGAAATTTCTCAAACAACTAGGATGTTGGCTTAGAAGCAGCCACCATTTAAAGAGTGCGTAATTGCTCACTAGTCAAGAGATCTTGCGCCAATAATGTAACGGGACTAAAACACAATACCGAAGCTACGGGCAATTATTTTAAATAATTGCGTTAGGAGAGCGTTTTAATTTCGTTGAAGCTAGAGGGTGACCACTAGTGGAGAGATTAAAAGTGAGAATGCCGGAATGAGTAACGATTCGAAGTGAGAATCTTCGACGCCTATTGGGGAAGGTTTCCTGGGCAAGGGTCGTCCACCCAGGGTTAGTCAGGGCCTAAGGAGAGGCTGAAAAGCGTATCCGATGGACAATCGGTTAATATTCCGATACTTGTTAAAAAAATGATGGAATGACGAAAAAAGATAGTTTTACCACTTACTGGATTGTGGGGTAAGCAGTTAGAAAGTTATGCAGGCAAATCCGTATAACATTAATTTTGAGCTGTGACGCATAGGGAAGAGGAGACTCAAGTACCGAATTAAATGATTCTATGTTTCCAAGAAAAGTTTCTAGTGTTAATTTTTTAACAACCTGTACCGAGAACGGACACACGTCCCCAAGATGAGTATTCTAAGGCGAGCGAGAAAACCAATGTTAAGGAACTCTGCAAAATTATCCCGTACGTTCGCAAGAAGGGATGCCCTTTTTTAAAGGGCCACAGTAAAACGAGGGTGGCAACTGTTTATCAAAAACACAGCTCTCTGCAAAGGTGCAAACCGAAGTATAGAGGGTGAAGCCTGCCCAGTGCCCGAAGGTTAAGCGGAGATGTTAGCTTACGCGAAGCATTCAAGTGAAGCCCGGGTGAACGGCGGCCGTAACTATAACGGTCCTAAGGTAGCGAAATTCCTTGTCAACTAATTATTGACCTGCACGAAAGGCGCAATGATCGCCCTACTGTCTCAACATTGGACTCGGTGAAATTATGGTACCAGTGAAAACGCTGGTTACCCGCATCAAGACGAAAAGACCCCGTGGAGCTTTACTATAACTTCGTATTGAAAGTTGGTTTATTATGTGTAGGATAGGTGGGAGATGATGATACAAGGGCGCTAGTTCTTGAGGAGTCAACCTTGAAATACCACCCTTAATAAATTGATTTTCTAACCAGCTTCCATTATCTGGAAGTGAGACAGTGCGTGGTGGGTAGTTTGACTGGGGCGGTCGCCTCCTAAAGAGTAACGGAGGTGTTCAAAGCTACACTCAATATGGTCAGAAACCATATGCAGAGCATAAAGGTAAAAGTGTGGTTGACTGCGAGACCTACAAGTCGAGCAGGTGCGAAAGCAGGACTTAGTGATCCGGCGGTTCATTGTGGAATGGCCGTCGCTCAACGGATAAAAGCTACCCCGGGGATAACAGGCTAATCTTCCCCAAGAGATCACATCGACGGGAAGGTTTGGCACCTCGATGTCGGCTCATCGCATCCTGGAGCTGAAGTCGGTTCCAAGGGTTTGGCTGTTCGCCAATTAAAGCGGTACGTGAGCTGGGTTCAGAACGTCGTGAGACAGTTCGGTTCCTATCTGATGTGGGCGTTGGAATATTGATGAGAGCTGCTCTTAGTACGAGAGGACCGGAGTGGACGTACCGCTGGTGTTCCAGTTGTCTTGCCAAAGGCACAGCTGGGTAGCTAAGTACGGAAAAGATAACCGCTGAAAGCATCTAAGCGGGAAGCTTCCTCAAAGATGAGTATTCCTTATGAAATTCCTTATAGACTATGAGGTTGATAGGTTAGAGGTGTAAGTGTAGTAATACATTCAGCTGACTAATACTAATAAATTCAAAGTTTAAAAAGTTAATTCTTAAAGTATTTTAATAAAAATGTTACTATTCAGTTTTGAGAGCGCTAATTAGCTTCCTTATTTTAGAGAGTCAATAAAAAACTCTTTAAAATAAGGATTTTTTTTATTGACTAATTGCTTAATTAAAAAATCCGAGTTTGGCAGTTTGTATCCAAACTCAAGAAAAATAACTATCAAAGCAAAAGCACTAAATTTTAAATTTAACACTCACGAAAGAAAAAACCTACCTACTAATCAAATAAAGTAAACTAAAAAAGCAAAATTATGAATTTCTAAACTGTTTTTTAGTTTAAAACACTGGGAAAAACCATCAAAAAATACAACTACTATTTAAACTCAATGCAAAAAGAAAACTCGTTTTTATTTGCAGCGAGCCTAAAAAAACATATGAAGTTTTGAAAGAACAATAAACAAAAGCCCTAAATTTATAGATTTCTAAACGGTTAAATTTAAGGCATTCCATTATATTTAAAAACATAATGGATAATTCGCATTTTCTGTTGTTTTATGGCAAAAACATAACTAATTCCCCCCTTAATTCAATATAAAATTTATTAATTCATTCTTAGTGATAGTTATTATAACATAATTTTTTCTTGTACCAAACATTTTTTTCAAAAGGTATTTCAAAATAATAAAGATTAAGTTTTAGCGTCAAAAAACGTGGTTTTACCAGTATTTTTGCATATTTATATTCACTAAAAAGTGAGTTTTTGCCATCAAACTGTGAAACTCAAAAAAATATACCTGAATTTTAGTGCAGTTTATTTTTAGCGATTGATGAACATAATAACTTATTCTTTTAAAACACATTTTTTAGGTATTTTTCCTAAAAAATTTTTAATATATAGTATAATTAAAAAAATAAAGAATTAATATTGTATATAAAAAAAGGAAAAAACATGAAGAAAAAGTTAAAGTTTTTTAAGTTTATTACTAATATTGTCGCTTTCACTTCACTTACACTAAGTGTTTTTGGGCCGCTTTGACATTTTCAAAATACAAAAAGCTATTCAGATTTTAAACTTGAAACTCGTGATATAGATCTATCAAATTCAAAAAAACCGGTAAATTTTGATGATCTAGTTCAAATTGTTTCAGCCAAAAACCAACAAAATTCGCTTGTTATTAATGCAAATATTAAGAATAACCAAACACGCCTAAACAAAACAAGTACTAATTCAGACTCTCCTAATTTAAATGATATTGAAATTCAAATTAATGAAGATGGTCAGGTAATTTTAAATAGTTCTTCACTTGAATTAGTTAACAAAAAAGCTGAACTCTATTTTGAAGAAGGTGTGCCAAAGCTAAAATTTGAAGGGCATGTTTTTGACTTTAGACAGCTTCAAAATAAAACTTGGGTTGAAAAAACTGCGGCGCCAGCAGCAGTTGCTGCTGTTCCTGCTGCTTTTAGTGGATTATTTTGATATGCTGTTGGAGCTGCTATCGTTGGTATTGCTGCTGCGTACATTTTTCCGAATATTGTTAGTGATGTTGGAAGATGATGGAATAATAATCGGCCTGCCCATCCTGTCCACAAGGATGATGATAGTCCTATTGTTTCAAGAGGTACTAACTCAATTGAAGTTGATTTAGATAAATTGACAAAAGGAAAAGACAAGTCTAGTATTAAAACAATAGCAGGTACAACGACTTTAAATCTTTCTATTGTAGATGATGAGACAAAATTAAGAAATTACACTGGAATCCACCCTGCTTGATTTTTTAATTTTCACAACACAGAATTAAAATCTTATTTTGTTATTAGTGAACAAGCAATCCCAGAAACTGCAGCCTGAATTTGAGCCGTTTCAAATTTAACAATGCAATCAAAATTAACTCAAATTGTAATTGAGAATTTGTTGCCTAGTGTAGTAAAAGCTAAAATGAATGTAAATGATGAAGACCGCAAAAATATGAAGGAAAAATTAAATTCTCCTATTGATTTTTATTCGAATAATCGATGAGTTATGAAAAATCTGGCCGAAAAAACAAGAGATACAGCAAATTTGATTGTAGGAAACGGATGGCTACGAGGATGATCAAATAATAATTTAAATAAAGATCCTGGTTTTACTAAAGGTCCTTTTGTTACTGGAAGTGGACTTGCTCATGATTCTATTGATTGAACCGACCCCGATAACTTCTTTAAAACTACTCACAAAGATAAAGTTTCGAAAAAAAATTCGAAAAAAAATTCGAAAAAAAAGCGTCACATAAAAGTCTTTTTCCCCGGTTATCATGTAAGAAGAGCAAGATTTAAAGATGAATTTGTAGACAGGGATAGAATGTTAAATGTTGAAAAGGTACATTTTTTATATGGAGCACCAATTAGATTTGAAGTCTAAGGCAAAAAAACAATTAAAAAAACTAAAATATTTAGAAATTAATATTAAAAGTCGTTGTTCAGTTGAAAGTATAATTCAAGATTATGATCTTGAGTGTGAAGATAGTTCAGCCCGAATTCCTGATTTTTTATGAGTTTATGGTATGGATTTTTGTTTTGATGCAATTAACCCGATTGAGACAATTATTGGTATTGACTATAAGCAGGACGGCTATATCTATAACTTAAAATTAGCAGATATTCCAAAAACTGTGTTTTTTTCTAAGGATCTTGAAAATTTCCATTTTTATAATGAAATTAGGTGCTTGATTGGTAATCAGACTTATGAGGATGAAGAATATTGTCAAAAAAATAAAAATAAAAGTGGTGAATATGTTTCTCAAGTTTATTTTTCAGATACATGCTACGACACTAAAGACTTGAAAAAGCTTGTTGTTGCCTTTGAAAACTTTGATGATATTGAAAAATGTGAATTTTCAATTTCTTATCCTATCGTTTTTAGAAAAATATTTAAATCAGTAGAAAAATTAAAAGAAATTGAATCTTTAATTATTAAGGAAATCAAAGAAAGCGTTCCTTATGCAAAGCCAAAAAATTTATCAAATTATCACGAAAAAATCTTTGATTTTTTATCAAAAAGATATGAATATAACTCAGAATATGTAGATATAAATAAAGCATATTTAGGACAAAAGGTAGAAAATATCTACAATTTGTTGTTAAAAGAGAATTATAATTTTGGCGAGGAAACCCAAATCGAACCAATTCAAAATGTATTTACTTTTGAAACCTATGAAAATTTGCTTAAAAAATTTGAAAAATACGGGATTAAAAAGCTTAATTTAAACATTGAAAATCGTGATAAATTTATTCTTAGTTGATTTGATAAATTTGGTCCAGAATATCGAAAGTATTGCATCGAACTTTTTGGTAAAAATGGTCAATTTTATTATGATAATTTGAATAAATGAACAAATAAAATTGAATTTATCTATTTGTTGCAAATTTTATTTGGTCCTAGATATCATTTAGACACTGAGAATGTCGAGCTTGCTGAACCTGATTATTTTATTTTACCAAGCTGAGCCAAACTTAAACTAGAAAATTTCCAAATTTTTTACTTTGGCGGGCAAGAGTATGGATTTTTTGATGAAATAATTGAACAATTTGACTCAAAAAAGCCAGTTTTTTGATTTAAACCGTATTATCGTTCCGCTTATAGCACCGAGACTGGCTGAATTTCGCCCATTTCCTTAAAAAATTTTATTCTATTGTATGCCGACGGTCAAAAAATTTATTACTGATTTGGCCATTCAAATTTATATGATGATATTTATCAAGGAAAATATGAAAATTTAAAATATTATTTTAAGGAAAAATTAGTCAAACTTGAACAAGATATTTTTCTCCGAAATAACCAAGATCCGCAGTTTGTTTTTTCTTCTCCACCAAAATCAAATTATTTAAATAAAAATGTAATTGAATCTTCTATGGAAGAATTAACTTTATATCGTGATGCAATTAAAAAATATCAAGAAGAAACAACTCATGAATTTGAGTATTTTCAAGATTTTATAGAAAATTCAGGTTTATATAACCAACAGGAAAAGAAATTGATTTTAGAAAGACACTTTGATTTTTCTTTAAATTATTGAGAAAAAAATTACTATTTTGAAGAGATTAAAAAAACAGATTTTCGCGGTGATTATGGCGAGAAAGCTCGTGATGATAAAAAAATGTTTGCTGATCTTTTCAATGGTAAAAAACTTCGAAGCTAAAAATTTTAAATTCTTTTTTAAAATTTTTAGCTTTTTTTTATTTTTGCTTATTCAAAAATAAAAATTTTGCTAGAAAAATTTTGTTTATTAGCAAAAGTTGCTTGAATTTTTATCAATTTATTTTTTAAGATGCTGAATTTTTAATGATATTTTCCCTAAAAATTTTAATGTATGCTATAATTTAAACACTAGGAATTTGAATATAGTACATAAATAAGGAGAAAAAATGAAGAAAAAACTAAAACTTTTTAAGTTTATCACTAATATAGTCGCTTTTACTTCACTTACGCTAAGTGTTTTTGGGCCGCTTTGATACTTTCAAAATACAAAAAGCTATTCAGACTTTAAACTTGAAACTCGTGATATAGATTTATCAAATTCAAAAAAACCGGTAAATTGTGATGATTTAGTTCAAATTGTTTCAGCAAAAAACCAACAAAATTCGCTTGTTATTAATACAAATATTAAAAAAGCCAAAACACATCTAAACAAAACAAGTACTAATTCAGACTCTCCTAATCTAGATGATATCGAAATTCAAATTAATCAAGAAGGTGAGGTAATTTTAAATAGTGCTTCACTTGAATTTGTTAACAAAAAAGCTGAACTCTATTTTGAAGAAGGTGTGCCAAAACTAAAATTAGAAGGGCATGTTTTTGATTTTAGAGAGCTTCAAAAACAAACACGGGTTGAAAAAACCTTCTTTTTCCTCTTGCCTTTTATTCCATTTATTTCAAATGCTGTCGCAGCTGCCATTACCGCAGTAGCAGTTTCCACAGCTGCTGCGGTAGCTGTGGAAACTTTTCCAAAGGTTGTTGATGATGTAGGTAGATGATTTGGGAACCGTGAAAGTTACTATGCGCCAGCTGATTATAGCCCTGTTCATGCGCCAGCTGATGATAACCCTATTGTTTGAAGAGATACTGACTCAATTGAAGTTGATTTAGATAAATTGACAAAAGGAAAAAGTAAGTCTAGAATTAAAGCAATTGCAAATATAAAGATTTTAAGACTTTCTGTTGTAAAAGATGAGAAAAAATTAAGACAATACACTGGAATCCATCCGGCTTGATTTTTTAATTTTCACACTGAAGGCTTAGAACCTTATTTTGTTATTAGTGAACAAGCAATTCCAGAAACTGCAGCTTGACTTTGAGCCGTTTCAAATTTGACAATGCAGTCAAAATTAACTCAAATTGTTATTGATACTTTCCTGCCTAGTTCGGTAAAAGCTAAAATTAATGATAATTATTATGACCGTAAAAATATGGAGGAAAAATTAAAGTCCCCTATTGATTTTTATTCATTTAATCGATTAGTTATGTGAAATTTGGCTGAAAAAACAAGAGATACAGCAAATTTGATAGTGGGAAATAGATGGTCAATTGATCCAAATAATAATTTAAATAAAGATCCCAGTTTTACTAAAGGTCCTTTTGTTACCGGAAGCGGACTTGCTCATAATTCTATTGATTGAACCGACCCTGACAACTTCTTTAGAACTACTCGCAAGGATAAAGAGCCAGAAGACAAGCCATACATAAAAGTGTTTTTCCCCGGATATCATGTAAGAAGAGTAAGATTTAAACGCGAACATCTAGATAGAGATGAAATGCTAAGTGTTGAAAAGGTACATTTTTTATATGGAACACCAATTAGATTTGATGTCTAAGGCAAAAAAACAATTAAAAAAACTAAAATATTTAGAAATTAATATTAAAAGTCCTTGTTCAGTTGAAAATATAATTCAAGATTATGATCCTGAGTGTGAAGATAGGTTTGCGCGAATACCTAATTTTTTATGAGTTTATGGTATGGATTTTTGCGCTGAGGTAATTAACCCGATTGAGACAATTATTGGTATTGACTATAAGCAGGATAGCTATATCTATAACTTAAAATTAGCAGATATTCCAAAAACTGTGTTTTTTTCTAAGGATCTTGAAAATTTCCATTTTTATAATGAAATTAGGTGTTTGATTGGTAGTCGCACTTATGAAGATCAAGAGTATTGTCAAAAAAATAAAAATCAGAGTGGTGAGCCTGCTCCTCGAGTTTATTTTTCAAATACTTGGTACTATACCAAAGGTTTGAAAAAGGTTGTTGTTGCCTTTGAAAACTTTAATGACACTGAAAAATGTGAATTTTCAATTTCTTATCCTACCGTTTTTAGAAAAATATTTAAATCAGTAGAAAAATTAAAAGAAATTGAATCTTTAATAATTAAGGAAATCAAAGAAAGTGTTCCTTATGCTAAGCCAAAAAATTTAGCAAATTATCACGAAAAAATCTTTGATTTTTTATCAAAAAGATATGAATATAACTCAGAATATGTAGATATAAACAAACCATATTTAGGACAAAATGTAGAAAATATCTACAATTTGTTGTTAAAACAGGGATATAATTTTGGCGAAAAAACCCAAATTCAACCAATTCAAAATGTATTTACTTTTGAGACTTATGAAAATTTGCTTAAAAAATTTGAAAAATACGGGATTAAAAAGCTTGATTTAAACATCGAAAACCGGGATAAATTTATTCTTAGTTGATTTGATAAATTCGGTCCGGAATATCGAAAATTTTGCATCAACCTTTTTGGTAAAAAAGGCCAATTTTACTATGATAATTTAAATAAATGAACAAATAAAATTGAATTTATTTACTTGTTGCAAATTTTATTTGGCCCTAGATATCATTTTAACACTGAGAATGTGTATCTTGATGATCCAGATTATTTTATTTTACCAAGTTGAGCTAAACTTAAACTAGAAAATTTCCAAATTTTTTACTTTGGTGGGCAAGAATATGGACTTTTTGATGAAATAATTGCACAATTTGACTCAAAAAAACCAGTTTTTTGGTTTAAACCGTATTATCGTTCAGCTTATAGTACCGAGACTGGGTGAATTTCGCCAATTTCCTTAAAAAATTTTATTTTATTGTATGTCGACGGGCCAAAAATTTATTACTGACTTGCCCATTCAAACTTATATGATGATATTTATCAAGGTAAATACCAAATTTTAAAATATTATTTTAAACAAAAATTAGTAAAACTTGAACAAGATATTTTTCTGCGCGATAATCAAGATCCACAGTTTTTTGTTTATTTTCCAAACAAAAATTATTTACATAAAAATGTAATTGAATCTTCAACGGAAGAACTAATTTTATTTCGTGATGCAATAAAACGATATCGCCAAGAAACTCCTGATGATTACTTATCATTTCAAAACTTTGTAAAAAATTCAAGTTTTTATAACTTGCCAGAAAAGAAATTGATTTTAGAAGAGCATTTTGATTTTTCTTTAAATAGTAGAGACAAAAATTACTATTTTGAAGAGATTAAAAAGACAGATTTTCGCGGTGATTATGGTGAGAAAGCTCGTGATGATAAAAAAATGTTTGCTGATCTTTTCAATGGCGAAAAACTTCGAAGTTAAAAATTTTAAATTCTTTTTTTTTTAAAATTTTTAACTTTTTTTATTTTTTCTTATTCAAAATAAATATTTTGTTAGAAAATTTTGTTTATTTGCAAAATTTGCTTGAATTTTTATCAATTTATTTTTTTAAGACCTGAATTTTTAACGATATTCTCCCTAAAAAGTTTTAATGTATGCTATAATTTAAACACTAGGAATTTGAATATAGTACATAAATAAGGAGAAAAAATGAAGAAAAAACTAAAACTTTTTAAGTTTATAACTAATATTATTGCTTTTTCATCATTAAGTCTAAGTGTTTTTGGGCCGCTTTGACATTTTCAAAATACAAAAAGCTATTCAGATTTTAAACTTGAAACTCGTGATATAGATCTATCAAATTCAAAAAAACCGGTAAATTTTGATGATTTAGTCCAAATTGTTTCAGCAAAAAACCAACAGAATTCGCTTGTCATCAATGCAAATATTAAAAAAGCCAAAACACATCTAAACAAAACAAGTACTAATTCAGACTCTCCTAGTCTAGATGATATCGAAATTCAAATTAATCAAGAAGGTGAGGTAATTTTAAATAGTTCTTCACTTGAATTAGTTAACAAAAAAGCTGAACTCTATTTTGAAGAAGGTGTGCCAAAACTAAAATTAGAAGGGCATGTTTTTGACTTTAGAGAGCTTCAAAATAAAACTCGGGTTGAAAAAACTGCGGCGCCAGCAGCAGTTGTTGCTGCTCCTGCTGCTTTTAGTGGATTATTTTGATATGCTATTGGAGCTGCTATTGTTGGTATTGCTGCTGCGTACATTTTTCCGAATATTGTTAGTGATGTTGGAAGATGATGAAATAATAATCGGTCTGCCCATCCTGTCCACAAGGATGATGATAGTCCTATTATTAGAAAAAATGAAAGCTCAATTGTGGTTGATTTAGGACGATTGCCAAAAGAAAAAGGTAAATCTACTATTAAAACAAAAGCAAAAGCAAAGGCAGAGCGTGTAAAACTTTCTATTATAAGAGACAAAGAAAGATTGAGAAGATACACAGGAATCCATCTTGCTTGATTCTTTAATTTTCGCACTAAAGGCCTACAACCTTATTTTGTTATTAGTGAAGAAGAAATATCAGAAAATCAAGCTTGAGTTTTAGCCGTTGGAAGCTTGCTAGCCCAATCAAAATTAACTCAGATTGTTATTGATAATTTGCTGCCTAATTTGACAAAAGGTAAAATTGATAAAGCAGACCGTAACTATATCAAGGAAAAATTAAATTCCCCTATTGATTTTTATTCCTATAATGAATCAGTTATGAAAACTTTGGCTATAAAAACAAAAGATACAGCAAATTTGATTGTGAGAAATGAAAGGCTAGTAGACCCGAATAATAATTTAAATAAAGATTCCGGTTTTACTAAAGATAACTTTGTTGTTGGAGAAGACCTAGTTAATGATGTTATTGATTGAACTGACTCTAAAAATAAGTTTGATGTTGAACCAAGTCGAAGTACAAATGAGCAACCATACGTAAAAATATATTTTCCCAGTTATCATGTAAGGAGATTAAGAATGATAGGGGATAAGGACAATGGTATAAAGTCGGAATTTTTACCAAGAAAAAAATGTTAAATATTGAAAAGGTGCATTTCTTATATGGAAAACCTGATAAATTCATTATCTAAGGTAAAAAAACACTTAAAAAAACTAAAATATATAGAAATCAATATTAAAAGTCGTTGTTCAATTCGAAACATGATCGAGAATGATGTTAAATTATCGCTTGATTGTAATTATGAGAATTATAGAATTCCAGATTTTTTATTCAATTACCTTTACGTTTATTATGACGTCTTCAACCCTAATCCAATTGAAAGAATTATTAGCTTAAATTATAAACAAGAAGATTATGTTTATAATTTAAAACTAGAAGATATCCCAAAAAGTGCGTTTTTTTCCAAAAAACTCAATAAATTTGGTTTTTATAATGATATTAGGTGTTTAATTGGCAACTGAGACGACGATGAATATTGTGATAAAAATGGAAAAGAAAATGTTGATTCTATCTCTGAACTTTCTCCTGCATATGCTTTACACGATGGTAAAGGTTTTGAAGAAGTTGTTGTTGTCTTTGAAAATTTTGATGATATTGAAAAATGCGAATTTTCAATCTCTTATCCGGCTATTTTCTGGAAAATGTTTAAATCAAAAAGCAAATTAAGAGAAATTGAAGCTTTAATTATTAAGGAAATTCAGGAAAGCGTTCCTTATGCAAAGCCAAAAAATTTAGCAAATTATCACGAAAAAATCTTTGATTTTTTATCAAAAAGACATGAATATAACTCAAAGTTTGTAGATATAAATAAAGCATATTTAGGAAAAAATGTAGAACATATCTACAATTTGTTATTAAAAGAGAATTATAATTTTGACGAAAAAACCCAAATTGAACCAATTCAAAATGTATTTACTTTTGAAACTTATGAAAATTTGCTTAAAAAATTTGAAAAATACGGTATTAAAAAGCTTAATTTAAACATTGAAAATCGTGATAAATTTATTCTTAGTTGATTTGATAAATTTGGACCGGAATATCGAAAGTATTGCATCGAACTTTTTGGTGAAAGAGGCCAAACTTATTATGATAATGTGAATAATTGGACAAATAAAATCGAATTAATCTACTTGCTGCAAATTTTATTTGGTCCTAAATATGAAATTGAAGGTCAATTTTTTTACCTCGATGAACCCGATTATTTAATTCTACCAAGGTGGGCAAAATTAAAACTTGAAAATTTCGAAATTTTTTACTTTGGCGGGCAAGAATATGGACTTTTTGATGAGGTAATTTCCCAATTTGACTCAAAAAACCCAGTTTTTTGATTTAAACCATATTACAAGTCCGCTTTTTGCGGAGGCGAAGGATGAATATTGCCAATTGCATTAAAAAATTTCATTTTATTGTATGTCGATGGGCAAAAAATTTATTACTGATTTGGACATTCAAATTTATATGATGATATTTATCAAGGCAAATACGAAATTTTAAAATATTATTTCAAACAAAAATTGGTCAAACTTGAACAAGATATTTTTCTGCGTGATGGCAAGGATCCGGCGTTCTTTGTTTCTAGATTACCAAGGGTAAATAATTTATCTAAAAATGTGATTGGATCATCTATGGAAGAATTAATTTTATATCGGGATTCCTTGAATAAATTTCTAAAAGGAACAGACCATGAATTTGAGTATTTTACAGACTTTATAGAAAATACTAATTTATATAGCCAACAAGAAAAAGAATTAATTTTAGAAGAACACGCTCCCTTTTCTTGAGATAATGATGATAGAACTGAATATTATGATGAAATTGCAAAAGTAGATTTTCGTGGTCACAAAAGTAAAAAATTTCTTGAGATAGAAGGAAAATAGTAGATCTTTTTGTTAATTAATCAATTTAATGATAAAAGATTTAACTTTATTTTTAAAATTTTTAACTTGTTTTTTTACATTCTTATTTATTTAAAAATAGCAATTTTGTTAGAAAAATTTTGTTTATTTGCAAAAATGTGCCTATTTTGAGCGGTTGGAAGTTTGTTAGCCCAATCAGAATTAGCCAAAATTATTATTAATAACTTGCTACCTAGTTCAGCAAAAGCTGAAACGAATAAAAATAAAAAAAACCGTAAAAATATGGATAATAAACTAAATTCACCTATTGATTTTTATTCATATAATCGATGAGTTATGAAGAATCTGGCTCAAAAAACAAGAGATACAGCAAATTTGATTGTAGGAAACTGATGGCTAGGAGAGCAAAGCAATAATTTAAATAAGGATCCTAGTTTTACTAAAGGTCCTTTTGTTACCGGAAGCGGACTTGCTCATGATTCTATTGATTGAAACGACCCTAAAAATGCTTTTGAGATTCCTGATAAACAATCTAATCCAAAATCATATACAAAAATTTTTTTCCCAAGTTATCATGTAAGAAGAGTAAGGCTTAAAAAGAAACGTGTAGATAGGGATAAAATGTTAAATGTAGAAAAGGTACATTTTTTATATGGAATACCAAATAGATTTGAAGTCTGAATCAAAAAAACAATTAAAAGAACTAAAATATTTAGAAATTGATATTAAAACTCGTTATTCAGTTATAAGCATATTTTCTGATAGAGATGTTCGCTGTGATCGTGATGAAAAATATCGAACAATTCCAGATTTTTTATGAGTTTATGTTATGGATTCTTGCGCGGTTGTAGATAATCCGATTGAAACTATTATTGGCATAGATTACAAACGTGATGATTATGTTTATAATTTAAGACTAGAAGATATCCCAAAAACAGTCTTTTTTTTGAAAAAACTGCATGACTTTGATTTTTATGATGAAATTAGGTGTTTGTCGCGTAGATGAACTGATGAGGATTATTGTCGAAACAAAGAAAATCTAAGTGATGAGTATAAATGAGAACCCTATTTTTCGGACACTCCCTATGAGACTAAAGATTTTAGAACAGTAATCGTTGCTTTTGAAAATTTTGATGACAAAGAAAAATGTGAATTTTCAATTTCCTTTCCTGCGGTTTTTCAAAAAATGTTCAAATCAAAAGATGAACTAAAAAAAATTGAAAATCTGATAATTAAGGAAATCAAAGAAAGCGTTCCTTATGCAAAGCCAAAAAATTTATGAAACTATCGGGAAAAAATCTTTGATTTTTTATCAAAAAGATACGAATATAATTCAAAATTTGTAGATACAAACAAACAATATTTAGGAGAAAATGTAGAAAATATCTACAATTTGTTGTTAAAAGAGGGTTATAATTTTGGCGAGAAAACCCAAATTCAACCAATTCAAAATGTATTTACATTTGAAACTTATGAAAATTTGCTTAAAAAATTTGAAAAATACGGGATTAAAAAGCTTGATTTGAACATTGAAAACCGTGATAAATTTATTCTTAGTTGATTTGATAAATTCGGCCCTGAATATCGAAAATTTTGCATTGACCTTTTTGGTAAAAAAGGTCAATTTTATTATGATAATTTAAATAAATGAACAAATAAAATTGAATTTATCTATTTGTTGCAAATTTTATTTGGTCCCAGATATTATTTTCCCACTGAGAATGTTGACATTGATGAACCTGATTATTTTATTTTACCAAGTTGAGCCAAACTTAAGCTGGAAAATTTCCAAATTTTTTACTTTGGTGGCCAAGAATATGGACTTTTTGATGAAATAATTTCCCAATTTGACTCAAAAAAACCAGTTTTTTGATTTAAACCGTATTATCGCTCGGCTTATAGCACCAACACTGGCTGAATTTCGCCCATTTCACTAAAAAATTTCATTTTACTGTATGTTGACGGGCAAAAAATTTATTACTGATTTGGCCATTCAAATTTATATGACGATATTTTCCAAGGTAAATACGAAATTTTAAAATATTATTTCAAACAAAAATTGGTCAAACTTGAACAAGATATTTTTCTGCGAAATAACCAAGACCCGCAGTTTGTTTTTTCTTCCCCATCAAAATCAAATTATTTAAATAAAAATGTAATTGAATCTTCTATGGAAGAACTAATTTTATATCGTGATGCAATTAAAAAATTTCAAGAAGAAACAACTCATGAATTTAAGTATTTTGACGATTTTGTAGAAAATTCGAGTTTATATAACCAACAAGAAAAAAAATTGATTTTAGAAGAGCATTTTGATTTTTCTTTAAGTAGTAGAGACAAAAATAGCTTTTTTGATGAGATTTCAAAAACAGATTTTCGCGGTGATTATAGTGAGAAAGCTCTTGATGATGAGAAAATGTTCGTTGATCTTTTCGACGGCGAAAAACTTCGGGACTAAAAATTTTAAATTCTTTTTTAAATTTTTAGCTTTTTTTATTTTTGGTTATTCAAAAATAAAAATTTTGTTAGAAAAATTTTGTTTATTTGCAAAGGTTGCCTGAATTTTTATCATTTTTTTTAAGACGCTGAATTTTTAATGAAATTTTCCCTAAAAAGTTTTAGTGTATGCTATAATTTAAACACTAGGAATTTGAATATAGTACATAAATAAGGAGAAAAAATGAAGAAAAAACTAAAACTTTTTAAGTTTATCACTAATATTATTGCTTTTTCATCATTAAGTCTAAGCGTTTTTGGTCCGCTTTGACATTTTCAAAATACAAAAAGCTATTCAGATTTCAAACTTGAAACTCGTGATATAGATTTATCAAATTCAAAAAAACCGGTAAATTTTGATGATTTAGTCCAAATTGTTTCAGCAAAAAACAAACAAAATTCGCTTGTTATTAATGCAAATATTAAAAAAGCCAAAACACATCTAAACAAAACAAGCACTAATTCAGACTCTCCTAATTTGGATGATATTGAAATTCAAATCAATCAACAAGGTGAGGTAATTTTAAATAGTGCTTCACTTGAATTTGTTAATAAAAAAGCTGAACTCTATTTTGAAGAAGGTGTACCAAAACTAAAATTAGAAGGGCATGTTTTTGATTTTAGAGAGTTTCAAAAACAAACACGGGTTGAAAAAACCTTCTTTTTCCTCTTGCCTTTTATTCCATTTATTTCAAATGCTGTCGCAGCTGCCATTGCCGCAGTAGCAGTTTCCACAGCTACCGCAGTAGCTGTGGAAACTTTTCCAAAGGTTGTTAATGATGTAGGTAGATGATTTGGCAACCGTGAGAGTTACTATCCGCCAGCTGATTATAGCCCTGTTCATGCGCCAGCTGATGATAACCCTATTGTTTGAAGAGATGCTGACTCAATTGAAGTTGATTTAGATAAATTGACAAAAGGAAAAAGTAAGTCTAGAATTAAAGCAATGGCAAATATAAAGATTTTAAGACTTTCTGTTGTAAAAGATAAGGAAAAATTAAGACAATACACTGGAATCCACCCTGCTTGATTTTTTAATTTTCACCACAAAGAATTAGAATCTTATTTTGTTATTAGTGAACAAACAATCCCAGAAACAGCGGCCTGATTTTGAGCCGTTTCAAATTTAACAATGCAGTCAAAATTAACTCAAATTGTTATTGATACTTTGCTGCCTAGCATAGTAAAAGCTAAAATTAATGAAAATGAAGATGACCGTAAAAATATGGAGGAAAAATTAAAATCACCTATTGATTTTTATTCATATGATCGATTAGTTATGTGAAATTTGGCTCAAAAAACAAAATATACAGCAAATTTAATAGTAGGAAATAGATGGTCATGAGATCCAACTAATAATTTGAATAAAGATATCGGTTTTACTAAGGATCACTTTGTTGTTGGAGAAGGTCTAGCTAGTGATGCTATTGATTGAACCGACCCTAAAAATGAGTTTGATATTGATAAAAGTAAAGATAAAAATAAACAATCATACGTAAAAATATATTTTCCCAATTATCATGTAAGAAGATTAAGAATGATAGGAGATAAGGAAAAGGGTATTGAGTCGGAATTTATACCAAGAAAAAAAATGTTAAATGTTGAAAAGGTGCATTTTTTATATGGAATCCCAACTAAATTTAATATCCAAGGCAAAAAAACAATTAATTAACCTAAAATATATAGAAATTAATATTAAAAGTCGTTGTTCAATTGGTGATATGGCTGAGGATGATGTGGATTCAACGTCTGATTGTTATTATAAGAATTATCCATTTCCAAATTTTTTATACGATTACCTTAAAGAAACCTACAATCCTAATCCAATTGAAAGAATTATAAGTTTAAATTATAAACAAGAAGATTATGTTTATAATTTAAAACTAGAAAATATTCCAAAAAGCGCGTTTTTTTCCAAAAATCTCAAAGATTTCCATTTTTATAATGATATTAGGTGTTTAATCGGCGACTTAGACGACAATGAATATTGTCGTAAAAATGGAAAAGAAAATGTTGATTCTATCTCTGAACTTTATCCTTGGTATGCTTTTCACGACGGTAAAGCTTTTAAAAAAGTTGTTGTTGTCTTTGAAAACTTTGGCGATATTGAAAAATGCGAATTTTCAATCTCTTATCCGGCTATTTTTTGAAAAATGTTTAAATCAAAAAGCAAATTAAGAGAAATTGAAGCTTTAATTATTAAGGAAATTCAGGAAAGTGTTCCTTATGCAAAGCCAAAAAATTTAGCAAATTACCGCGAAAAAATCTTTGATTTTTTATCAAATAGATATGAATATGATTCAAAGTTTGTAGATATAAATAAACCATATTTAGGACAAAATGTAGAAAAAATCTATAATTTGTTATTAAAAGAGAATTATAATTTTGGGGAAGAGACCCAAATTGAACCAATTCAAAATGTATTTACTTTTGAAACTTATGAAAATTTGCTTAAAAAATTTGAAAAATACGGCATTAAAAAGCTTAATTTAAACATTGAAAATCGCGATAAATTTATTCTTAGTTGATTTGATAAATTTGGTCCAGAGTATCGAAAATATTGCATCGAACTTTTTGGTAAAGATGGCCAAACTTATTATGATAATGTAAATAATTGGACAAATAAAATCGAATTAATCTATTTGTTGCAAATTTTATTTGGCCCTAAATACTGACTTGAAGATCTAGATTTTTACCCCGATAAACCTGATTATTTTATTCTACCAAGTTGGGCAAAACTAAAACTTGAAAATTTTGAAATTTTTTACTTTGGTGGACAAGAATATGGCCTTTTTGATGAAATAATTTCCCAATTTGACTCAAAAAAGCCAGTTTTTTGATTTCAACCATATTACTACTCCGCCTATGGAGCTGGTGAAGCACGGATTTTGCCAATTGCATTAAAAAATTTCATTTTATTGAATGTTGATGGTCAAAAAATTTATTACTGATTTGGCCATTCAAATTTATATAATAATATTTATCAAGGTAAATACGAAATTTTAAAATATTATTTCAAAGAAAAATTAGTCAAACTTGAACAAGATATTTTTTTGCGTGATGGCATTGATCCAGCGTTTTTTGTCTCTTGACCACCAAGGCAAAATAATTTAACTAAAAATGTGATTGGATCATCTATGGAAGAATTAATTTTATATCGGGATGCCTTGAATAAATTTCTAAAAGAAACAGACCATGAGTTTGAGTATTTTAGACGCTTTCTAGAAAATACTAATTTATATAGCCAACAAGAGAAAGAATTAATTTTACAACAACACCTTCTCTTTTCTTGAGATTCTGATGATTGAACTGAATATTATGATGAAATTGCAAGAGTAGATTTTCGTGGTCATAAAAGCAAAAAATTTATTGAGATAGAAGGAAAATCGTAGGTCTTTTTGTTAATTAATAAATTTAAAGACAAAAAATTTAAGTTTATTTTTAAAATTCTTAACTTGTTTTTTACATTCTTATTTATTTAAAAATAGCAATTTTGTTAGTTGAATTTATGTTTATTTACAAAAATGTACTTCCCGAGTTTCTCAATTTGATGAGATAATCTTAAAAAAATGTCGGTTTTAAACCAGGACAAAAAAAATTAACACTAAGGTGTTGGCTTTTTTGTCCGAGTTTACATTGCTACCTGCTTTCTTTTTAAAGGGGTCGAATTCGACCCCTTTAAAATTAGGGTTGTTAATAATCTCCAAGAAGCAAATTTAAATACAATATATTTATGTGCAAGAGTCCCTCGATATCTTCTGAGTTTTGCATATATCCCTTTTGCATTTGTTGTATTAATCCATTTTTGAGGCGATAAGGTAAATGCATTACTGCCAGCCTTTTTCAAAAACCCCTCGAATTCGAGGGGGTTAAATTCAAGATTATTTAATTGCTCCCATTCTCTTTTTTATCAATTATTTGGTATAGATGAAAATCGTGCTTTATTATCATTTTGCAACCTCGCTTGAAAAATTTAGGTGGATTTCCACTTTTTTATTTCAAAATAATTTTAACATAAATAAACTTATGTTTAGTAATAGTTTGAAAAATTTAGGTGGATTTCCACCTTTTTATTTCAATGTATCCAATATATCTAATTTAAATTTGTGAAAATACTTAAAACATTATCTATTTATAAATACTTGTCTATCACTTTTTGTTATATAGTTATATTTTTTAATGCTATAATTAATATAAAAAAAAGATTTATTAGAAAAAGCAAATTTAACAACAAATTGCATAGCGAATATGGGAAAGAATAAGTATATATCACTTAGAAATATCGAAAAGATATGTAAAGCACTTCAACGGGATATTGGAGAAGTTGTTTGTTATTGTAAACCAGGGGGATCTATTAATGAAGAGCGCGTATACAAGTATTGAACTTTTTGCAGGTGCAGGAGGATTGGCCTTAGGGTTAGAGCAGGCGGGATTTAAGCACATCGGATTAGTTGAATATGACAAATATGCTGCTAATACACTAAGAGCTAACAGACCAAAATGGAATGTTATTTGCGAAGATATAGAGATTGTGGCTAAGAAAGATTTAGAAAAGGAATTTAACATAAAAAAAGGAGAATTAGATTTATTATCTGGTGGAGCACCTTGCCAAAGTTTTAGTTATGCTGGTAAAAGATTAGGACTTGATGATGTTAGGGGTACAATGTTTTATCACTATGCAGTTTTTTTAAATAAATTGCAACCTAAAATGTTGTTGTTTGAAAACGTAAAGGGACTTTTATCTCACGATAATGGGAGAACTTTCAACACAATTATCAATATTTTTGAGCAAGAGGGATATAAAATATTCTATGAGGTATTAAATGCTTGAGATTATGGTGTTGCTCAGAAAAGAGAACGATTAATTGTTGTTGGTATAAGAAATGATTTAGTTAATGATAAAGAATTTTTGTATCCTTCAAAATATAAATATAAACCAGTATTATCGGATATTTTACAGGATGTTCCAAGTAGTCTAGGGGCTAAGTATTCAAAAACAAAAGAAGATATTTTTTCATTAGTTCCTCCAGGTGGGTATTGAAGAGATATTCCTGAAGACATAGCTAAAGACTATATGAAGTCTTGTTGGTATATGGGTGGTGGAAGAACAGGGATACTAAGGAGATTGAGTTTAGATGAGCCGTCATTAACAGTTTTAACTACACCTCAAATGAAACAAACTGATAGATGTCATCCAACAGAGACTAGACCATTTACTGTTAGAGAAAATGCTAGAATACAATCTTTTCCAGATGAATGGATATTTACAGGGCCGATGTCTTCACAATATAAGCAAGTTGGAAATGCGGTTCCTTGTAATTTGGCCAAAGAAGTAGGTTTAAAAATATTGGAGAAGTTAGAGGAAATTAGATATGGAAATTTATAAGTTAGATTTTATTTCACAAGAAGATTTTGAAAAGCTTATAACTAATACTTTGAAGCAATATAATGAAACGCTTGAGAGTATAAATTTAAAAAAATTCAATAGTAATTTAATTGATCCAATAAAATTACTATTTGATAAAAGTGTTTTTGATAAAAGTTTTGAAGACATAATAAAATTGGAAATTCACAAACAAAGAGATAGATCTAACAGTAATATAATTGGATATTTTCATCAAAATATGTTTAAGAATATAAAAAAATGTGAAGTTCCAGATGAGGGATGAGATGTGATTTTTACTGGTGATGATATAACATATTATGTTGAACTGAAAAATAAACATAATACAATGAATAGTTCATCATCGGCAAAAACATTTATGAAGATGCAAAATCATTTATTAAATGCGAAAGATAGAGATAGAAGCATTTGTGCATTAGTAGAAGTTATTGCTAAAAAATCTCAAAATATTCCGTGGGTTATTACTCTTGATAAAGTGAAACAATCTTCTAATGAAAAATTAAGAAGAATATCAATCGATAAGTTTTATGAAATTGTTACTGGAGATAAAAATTCTTTTAAATTAATATGTGAGCAGCTGCCAATAACAATTGAAAAAATCATTTCTAATAATAAATCACTCAAAGTTCAAAAAGACACAGTTTTTGAAGAGTTAAAAAATATAGATAATGATACACTTATAGCGCTATATAAACTAGCATTTAGTACTTATGAGGGGTTTAGTTGATAGAAATTTTATGACGACTAGAAATATAAATCTAGTCGTCTTTTTTCCTGAGTTTCCCAATTTGATGAGATGATCTCAAAAAAGTCTCAGTTTTTAGGGGGTTTTTTAATTTTTTGGCAAAAGTTAATTACAATTTTTTTACTGATTTACTAAAATATCAAAGTAAAAATCATCCTATTTCAAATATTTGGATCACTAGCAACGCCATCAAACTGTCAAACTCAGGAAAAATAACTATCAAAACAAAAACACTGAATTTTGAATCTAACTATCACGAAAGAAAAAATACAACTGCTATTTAAACTGAATGCAAATAGAAAACTCGTTTTTATTTGCAGCGAGCCTAAAAAAATATATGAAGTTTTGAAAGAACAATAATTAAAAGCCTTAAATTTGAAGATTTCTAAACGGTTAAATTTAAGGCATCCCATCATATTTAAAAATATAATGGAAAATTCGCATTTTCTGATTTTTTTATGGCAAAAACATAACTAATCCCCCCCTTAATTCAATACAAAATTTATTAATTCATTCTTAGTGAGAGTTATTATAACATAATTTTTTCTTGTACCAAACATTTTTTTTCAAAAGGTTAATTAGAAACTAATAAAAATTAATGTTTTAGGGTCAAAAAACCCGTATTTACGGGTGTTTTTTATATTTAGATTCACTAAAATGTGTTTTTTGCCATCCAACTGTCAAACTCAGGACTTAAAAATTCTTGAAAAAATTAGCGACTTGATTTTGTTTATTAAAGTTGTGATTTGCTCTTGGCAAATTTAGAAGGTTTTCTTATTTTTTTACTAATAAGGTTAGATTTTGTTTGCGTAGCTTTTTCCTAAAAAACTTTTCATCTCCTGCTTTGATTTTTTCTATTAAATTATGTTTAGTTAAAAAAAATATTTTTTATTATGAACACTCCCGTAAAAAAATTAACAAAACACAGCACTCAAAATCTTGACAAAAAACTAGTTGCCTGATTTTTTTCTACTAACTTACAATTTTAATGTATTTAAATTTGTCTTTAATTGTGAATTTGTATTGTTTCATTTTTACACACCTTTTTTCGAATACGTCTGAAATTTGTGTACTAAGTTATGCAGATTGAACTGCATTTTTATATTAAATAGTTCAAAAAAGTATATAAATTTATACACTTTTTTGACACTTTGATTTATTCTGTGTTTGTTTTAAATGGATTAAAAAATCATGGTGAATTTGCACTGGCGGGTGCAAGTAGATGCCATCTTAAAATTTGAGCAGCAAATGATTTAGTATTTTTTAAATCCAATGGATGTTCACCATTGAAGTTCACACCCAAATAGTTAAAACCGCGAGTTGCATAATTTCAACCTTGCAAACTGTTGTGAGGTGTTCCGGAGTTAATTAATGAAATGTAATTGTTATCAGCACTTAAAATTCCAGTTCCTGAATTTCCGGCATCAAAATATGTAGGCACATAACCATTTTGATGTCTTAACATTACATTATAATTGCTTAGACCTGGTCGGTGAATAACATATGCAGATTGTTTTCCATAAGGAAAACCAACAATTGAAAAGTCATAAATTAATGACTGGTGGTTTATATTATAATCCATACCATTGAAATTAAATTTCATATTTTCAAGCGCTAGTCATGATTTTAATCAGTTGGCATACTCATATTTTCCTTGTGCAAGTGCTTCATCATAAAGCGGCTTAACATCGACCACAAAAATAGTAGCATCAATATTGTGACCTTTATGTTCCTTTCCATCCCGACTTTGTTGATCTGATCCAGATCAAATTTGAGAAAGTAGAAATCCAGAATTTGGGTCTTCTTCTTGCTTTTGGCCTTGTGTTGGTTTAGGTTTTGTATTATTTGAAGAATTTGGACCTTTTAATAGGCCACCTCAGTAACTAAATCCAGCATTAACATTATTTTCAAAATTAAGTGAAGGTTTTACAATGTAACTATATCTTCGATAAGTGTTTGGTAAGCCAGTTGTTGAGTTATTTAGCTGGTCAAAATTTTTGACATTTTCTACGTGATTATTAGTTATAAAGTAGAATTTTCAGTCATTTTCATCATTATTTACTTTTCCAATCATCGTTGCAGAACCAAAACTAAAAGCAAGTGCACGTTGGAAATTATTTTCAAATTGAGGATTTGATTTGATAGTGGAATAATTTATATAATCATTGTTTTGTAAATAACCATTATGAATTTCATAGGGAACGTTTTGGTTTGGAAAATAAACATTTTTTCGAACATTAGGATCGGTATAAAAAGGAATTGGTGCATTTTCTTGAGTGTATGAAATCTGTTTATAATCGAATAAATTAGTTCGTCTAGTATGCTCTTCATATTGTTCATAATTCTCATAAATAACATTTACACCTGCACCTCTATCTCACAGGATAAAAGCTTTATTTTTGTCAAATTTATCATTATTTTTAAAAGGATCATAACCTTGAGTGGTATTTACATAATTGACAGGATTACCAACAATAATGCTATATTCTTCACCTTTCAAACTTAATTTAAAGTGCAATCCATCTATTTTTTTTGTAACATTTAATAATAATGTTAATTTGGGAAGTGGTGTAGAGCCATCGTTAGTATTATTATATCTTTCTGGTAGTTCAAGTTCAATATTTTGTTCTGACTTTCTTTTCAGTTCTGAATAGTTTATAGTAAATGAAGGAAACTTATAGTTAGCTTCACTGCCATGAATTGTAGGATCTCCTGGTTTAGTGAATCTATTATAGCGATTATCATCTTGAATTAAAACATTTCCATAAATTGTTAAATCTAGTTTTACATCTCGAGCATTTTCTAACATTTTTTCAAGGTACTTTTCTTTTAAAACTCAGGATGCACCTTTTCCATCTTGCGATCAAATTGCATCTTTAGCATTAAATTCAATTTGTCGATTTCGAATAACTTGATAATTTTCTACTATTAAAGTGTTAAGACCTGAATGTCTTCATTTGAAGCTTGAATTTTTGATATCATCAAGTGAAACAGAATTTGAACCAGCAACCTTGTATCAATTATTACCAACAACTATTTTTTCTGTTTCTTTTTTTTGGTTAGGGTAAGTATATTTTAAATTAATATAAGTATTGTTATTATACTGAACTTGTTCATGAATTGTAATATCCTTAGTGTCAATTGAATAGTTATTTAGTGTCAAAGTTTGTTTATTTCAAGTTAATTGTTGATTATTATATTGAAAATCTTGTAGACTCACTTTGTTCATAAGCAATTCTGGATATATATTATTTTGAAAATCATTTGATAAATTTACAAGTGTAATTTCTTCTGATTTTGAATAAACTTTGCTAGGATCACTTTTATTAATAAAGCCAATTTTGAATTTTAGCTCGCCTGTTCTCTCTGATTTTACATCATAATATACAATAAAATAGTCATTAATAATATCAGAAATATTATTTTGATTAGTTGTTACTCCACTAGGAATTATGCTATTTGTATTTACTACGAAAACATTTGCTGAATTGTCAATTTTAGCTTGAATACTTTGTTTATCAAATTCATCTCCTCCGGTGGCATCTTTTGATTCATCTAATGTTCTTTTAAACTCTGATGAATCATTTTGAGTGTTGTTATTGTAATTATTTTTAAGTTTTAATAAATATTGTAGGGCACTACCAGCATCTTGTTTTCGAAATTGGCTAACTAATTGTTGAGGGTTTAAAACACTAAAAAGTGTTTCTTTTCCGTTCACTTTAGCACCAGGAGTTTTTCTTAAAACAAAATTAGAAGCATTAATTTTATCAATTAATTGTTTATGAGCTTCATCAAAGTTAGGACTTATTCAATTAGAAGGTAGCGGAATGTCACTATTTCGTAGTGGTCGAAAATATCACATATTTTTAGCATATTTAGTTTTATAATCACTTTCAGTTATCTTTAAATCTCAATCTTGAAAAGGTAGTTCTTCATTATTTTTTTTGATTCCAAAAATTAATTTTGCTGTCCCACCGCGATTAGAATCATAAATATTTGAATGATCAAGTACTTCTTTAACAAAAAGTGAATATTTACCTATTTTTGGTCATTTATAAATATTATTTAACTCCTTTTCTGCCAATATTGAAGGAATTCCATGATGATCAACACCTTGTTTGATAGGTTGTAAATCCTTCAAAATTTGTTCACTACCACTTAAATTATCTTTATTTCATTCTACATTTGTAAGATAGCTAGAAATTAAAAGTTGCAAGTCCGCTTTATCTCTTTCAAGCTTGGTCATACTAGTAGATCGAAGAGTTATTTTATCTTTAGTTTGGAGTGTAATTTGCTTTACTATTTTTCCTAGTGCTAAGAAGTTAACTTTTGCACTAAAGTTTTCATTTTCATAGCTAATTTGAGCCAAATCATGTTGAAAAATGTGATCAACTTTATTACCTTTAGATCTAAAATTTTGCTTAATAATATCTTGAAGTTGACCAACGTGTTCTTTGTTAATTTGTTGAAGAGCAATTTTATCAAAATCATATAAGTCATCTAAATATTGAAACTTTGTATCTAAAGCTGATATCTTACTTTCGATATCATAAGTATAGGTATTATCTTTTTTAAAATCAAGTAATTTTGAAATTCTTGTTCTATGTCCTTGGCCATTAGTTACCTGATAAGTGATTTTAATTTTATTATTGTTGGAATTATCTAATTTTGTATCTTTGATTTCAAAAGAATAACCTTCTTTTCCAATTTTAGTCAATAATTTTGTAGTTTCAACATCAAAAGCTACTGGATTTAATTTGTCTTCAAGTCTATAAAGTTTAATTTTTGCTTCATCAAATGAAGGATTTACTTGTTCTAAATCAGTTTTAATTTGACTAATTTGTTCATCTGTTGCTGTTCCATTTAGAGCTTTTTGTGCATCAGTTAATTCTTTTTGTACTGCATTAATTTGTAATTCCAAATCACTAATATTACTTGAAAAAACTAGTTCTTGATTATGGAAAAATGACTGCGCTTTTAAAAGAGTAATATCTAATAATTTATCAGCATTGTTAGTAGTAGAAGTGTATTTTGGTGTTGATTTTATAGCTTCTGCTGACTTAATAGTATCACTTAATTTTGTTGATAAATTAGAAAGTTTACTAACTTTTTCTTCTATTTTTTTAAGATCTTGAGTACTTGTTTGTTCATTAATTTGTTGTGCAAAATGCAATTTTAAACTAAAAGCTAGTGTAGTAAATGTGTTAATTTTTTTAATACTTTTTTGCTGTTCTTGAAACAAAGTTGGTTGAATATTTTCAGGAGTTGCCGGTGTTTCCTGAGTTGTATTATCTGATGAGGCAGGATCAGGAGTTTTAACTTGATCTTCTGGTTTGGATTTAATTTCTTTGTTATCGTTTTTTAAGGTCGGATTATTTTCTTGACTTTTTTTATCTTCAACTTGATTATTTTGCTCTTCTTTTTTGTCTGAAGATAAATTATTTTGGTTATCTAAATTTGGTTTCTTAGGCAGTGGTTTTGCATTTTCGTTTTGTTTAGCTGGTGTTTTAATTTCAGGGGTAGTTCCACAAGCGATTACAACACCAAAAACTGTTACAAAAGAAGATAAAAGTAAGCTAGATTTAGTAATTTTAGATTTCATAATTAACTCTTTTATTGAATTCAATATTTTTTTATTATATAACACATTTTACTTTTTTGTAAAAAGGTGAAAAATAAACTTTAGGTTTTTTGGCAAAAGTTAATTACAATTTTTTACTGATTTACTAAAATATCAAAACAGATTTACTTAGAACACAAAATTATGAACACTCCCCATTTTTATTTTCAATCCATCTTTGTGGCGATGATGTAAATCTATTTAGACCCGCGTCCATTTTAAACGTGTCGAATTGCACACGGTTAAAATTTTTATTATTTAATATCTCCCACAAATCTATAAATTCTAGTGTATTTCTATTTCTCATCCAATTCTGAATAACAAATCGTGGATCATCTTTGTTTTTATACCTTGCAATATCTGTTAAGCTTATATAATCATTTTATTATACTTAAGTTATTAATTTATGCTTGCATAATTAGAGAATTAAAGTTTATATTCCTGAGTTTCCCAATTTGATGCAAAAATTCACTTTTTAGTGAATATAAATAGCAAGAATGCCCGTAAATACGTGTTTTTTACCCTAAAATCTTAATTTTATTGTTTTAAAATTAAGATTTTACAAAAAAATGCTTGGTCTAAGAAAAAATTATGTTATAATAACTATCACTTAAGAATAATTAATAAATTTGGATATTGAATTAAGGGGGAATTAATTATGTTTTTGTCATAAAAAAATCAGACAGCGCGAATTATCCATTATATTTTTAAATATGATGGAATGCCTTAAATTTGACTGTTTAGAAATCTATAAATTTAGGGCTTTTGGTTATTGTTCTTTCAAAACTTCATATGTTTTTTAGGCTCGCTGCAAATAAAAACGAGTTTTCTATTTGCATTGAGTTTAAATAGTGGTTGTATTTTTTTATGATTTTTGTTATTTTATCAATAAATTGATTTTTACCAGAGTTTTAAAATATGTAATTAACTTTTGCCAAAAAAGTTAAAAAAGTGCCCAAGACCGGACCTGTTTTAAGATTATATCCCCAAACTGGGAAACTCGGGATATAATCATTTTATTATAGTTAAGTTATTAATTTATGCTGCATAATTAGAGAATTAAAGTTTATATTTAGTAAATTAAAAATCAAAATACCACTAAGTATCAAAGCATTTTGATTGCCTTAGAAATTTATTAAATAATAAGTTGTTATTTAAAAATTATAAGTCTATTATTGATTCATTAAGTAAAAAATCTTCTAAACCAATGTATAAAATACCATTTTCATCGTGTTTTGGAATTATTTTGTTTCTTACTATAACTATTTTTTTAAATGAATCATTTATTTTTTTAAGCGAGGTTATTTCTTGTTCTTTTTTTTCTAAATTGTCAATATTAAGTGCTGATTGAATATAGTATCTTTTGTGGCCTTTATTTATAACAAAATCTATTTCAAGCTGAATTTTTTTTCTTGTTGAACCATTTTTAAATTCATGTTCTACAACACCAATGTCAATATTGTATCCTCTTCGAAGTAAATCGTTGTAGATTATATTTTCCATTATATGACTGTTTTCTATTTGGCGAAAATTTAATCTTGCATTTCTTAAACCAATATCTGAAAAATAATATTTAAGTGGGGTTGAAAAATATTTAGAACCCTTTACATCGTAGCGATAAGCGCAATGAATAATATAAGATTCTTCAAAAAATTTAAGATACTTAAAAATCGTATTTGATGATATGTGTATTTGTTTTTCTGACAAAAAACGATTTGCAAGCTTAGAGGGATTAGTTAAAGAACCAATATTTGAAGATGTAAAGTCAAGCAGGATTTCAAGTATTTGTTGCTCATTATGTATTTTGTTGCGCTCAAGAATGTCTTTAATATATGTTTGCTTGAATAACTGCTTTAGATAATGACTTTTTTGTTCATCATTTTGCAATTTATAAATATGTGGCATACCACCATATACAAAATAATGTTCAAAAGCTTCTGATTTGTCATCAAATAATTCATAAACTTCAGCAAAAGATAAAGGATTTACATGCACTTGGTCTCCGCGGTCTCTGAATTGAGTTAATAAATCTGATGAAAGCATTTTAGAGTTACTACCAGTAATATATATGTCTAAGTTACTATGTTTCATAAGACTTAAAAGCACATCTACAAAGGTTATATTTTTTTCATTAGTCTCAACATAGGGATTTGATACATTTTCAGATAATTGAATTTCGTCAATGAAAATGTAGTACATTTTGTTTATATTTTTTGTTTTTTGCTTAATATATTGATGTAATCTAAATGGATTTCGGTATTCAATATTATCAATTTGGTCAAGAGCAATTGTTATAATTTGATTTTCTTTAATCCCACTGCTAAGTAGGTAATCACGATATAAATTGAATAATAAATATGATTTTCCGCATCTTCTTATGCCAGTAATAATCTTGATTCTGTCATTCTCTTTTTTATCAATTATTTGGTTAAGATAAAAATCACGTTTTATTATCATTTTGCTACCTCACTTGAAGAATTTAGGTGGATTTCCACCTTTTTATTTCAAAATAATTTTAACATAAATAAACTTATGCTTAGTAATAGTTTGAAGAATTTAAGTGGATTTCCACCTTTTTATTTCAATGTATCCAATATATTTAATTTAAATTTGTGAAAATACTTAAAACATTATCTATTTATAAATGCTTGTCTATCACTTTTTGTTATATATAGTTATATTTTTTAATGCTATAATTAATATGAAGTTCCTGTCTAATCCTTGAGTTTCCCAGTTTGTTGAGATAATTTTAAAAAAGCCTCTGTTTTTAAGTGCTTTTTTAATTTTTTTACCAAAAGTTAATTACAATTTTTTTACTGATTTACTAAAATATCAAAGTAAAAATCACACACCTGAGTTTGACAGTTTGATGGACAATTCACTTTTTAGCGAATATAAATATGAAAAAATACCCGGATTTACAGGTATTTTTGACTTTAAAACCTTAATTTTTATTATCTTAAAATCAACCTTTTGCAAAAAAAAAAAAAAAATGTTTGGTCAAAAATAAAATTATGTTATAATAACCATCACTAAGAATAATTAATAAATTTTGAGATTAGAATTAAGGGGGAATTAAGAATGTTTTTGCTATAAAAAATCAGAAAATGCGAATTATCCATTATATTTTTAAATATGATGGAATGCCTCAAATTTAACCGTTTAGAAATCTATAAATTTAAGGCTTTTAATTATTGCTCTTTCAAAACTTCATATGTTTTTTAGGCTCGCTGTAAATAAAAACAAGTTTTCTATTTGTATTGAGTTTAAATAGTAGTTGTATTTTTTTATGATTTTTGATATTTTAGTTATAAATTGATTTTTGCCATTGTTTTAAAATAGGTAATTAACTTTTGTCAAAAATCTTTAAAAAGTGCCCAAAACCGGACACTTGCTAAGATTATCTCGTCAAACTGGGAAACTTAGTAACTACCGATTTATTCTTCGGTGGTTTAAGATGTAGCACAGATTTATAAGGAGAATAATTAGTATGAAGCCTTTTATAAAATGACCGGGTGGTAAAACCGAAGAACTGAAAATAATTTTAGAGAATCTTGCAAAAAATATCAATAGATTTTATGAACCATTTGTCGGTGGTGGAGCAGTTTATTTTGCAGTTGATAATATAAAAGAATATTATATAAATGATAAGTCTAATGAGTTAATAAATTTATATAAATCAATTCAATCAAAAAACAATATATTTTTTTACGCAATAAAAGAGATAGATAAATGTTGGAAAATTTTAGAAAAAATCAGTGAAGATTATATATATAAATTATCAGATTTATATAATGAATATAAACTTAATAGAATTTCAGATGCACAGCTTAAGATAAACATACAAAGATTTATTATAAACAATGCTGAAAAATTTAATGGTATATTAAATGATGAATTTATTATTGATGAAAAAAGAATATTATTAGAGTTTGAAAATAACCTTTTTAAAAAATTAAAGAGAATGAAAAAAATAGAAAAGGACAAAGGCGAACTTTCAATAGATGATATTAAATTGAACATAGAAACGGGATTTAAAAGTGGAATATATACTTATTTTAGATTTTTGTACAATAATTTTGATAAGTTAAAGTTGAACGAACATTTTATTAGTTCAATTTATTATTTTATTAGAGAATATTGTTACTCATCTATGTTCAGATACAATAGGAATGGTGGTTTCAATGTTCCATATGGTGGGAGTAGTTATAACAACAAATATTTAACAAATAAAATTGAATATATAGAGAGTTTTGAAATGCAAAATAAGTTAGGTAAAACTGAAATTTATTCCCTAGATTTTGCAGATTTTTTTGATAAAGTGGAATTAGATGAGAATGATTTTATATTTTTAGACCCACCGTATGATTCTTCGTTTTCAACTTATGCTAATAATGAATTTTCAAATGAGGATCATATAAGATTAGCTAATTTTTGTAAAAATACTAGAGCTAAGTTTATGTTAGTTATAAAAAATACAGATTTCATTTTTAATCTATATAAAGAATTTAATATCAAAACTTTTGATAAAAAATATGTTGTAAGTTTTCAGAATAGAAACGATAAGAGAGCAGAACATTTGTTAATAACAAATTACGATATTTACAATAAAGGGAATAAACAATGGATAAATTAAAACAAAAATCTATAGAAGCTATAGTCGAAAGTTCTATCTCAAGTTTTTCTATTGGATTAGAAGAAAAATATACAAAAGAACTAGATGACCCAGATGGAGTTATTAATAGGGAAAAAAACAATCCTTTTATAGCTGAATTAGGGGAAGAATTTATGTTTTATAGTGCTTTTGTTAGAAGTTTTGACAGCTCATTTGGAAAAATATTAGAAAATATCGGAAATAACATTGCTAAATTATCTTATGATGTAAGAAAAAATGTGAAATCATATTTATTACCGCAGCAATCTCAACATGTTGACTATATGATATCAGGTTATGAAAAACATACTAAACCTAAAGTTACTGATTACAATTCTTTTAACTGTATGATTCCACAGGATACAAGAAGTTTTGAAAAAGACCATGTAACAGATCATTATTTTTATAAAAAGGATACAAAAGAACATTTTTTAATTGAATTAAAAGCAGGAGGAGATTTGGATAATAAAAAAGCTAAAACAGAAAAAATAGCTTTACTTCAAGAGTATTTCATTCTTAAAAATTCACTTGAAGAAAATAGCCAAGATACAATAAAAATATTTTTAGCTACTGCATATAATTCATTTGGTGAAGGAAATATTTGGAAACAAGATAGAGTGAAGCAGTTTTTTGCAGAAGAAGAATTACTTATTGGTAGGGATTATTGGAATTTTGTTTGTGATGATAAGGATGGATTCGATATTGTATTTAAACAATATCAAAAAAGCTGCCAGCATATAAAATTATCACTTGTAAGGATAAAAAAACTGTATTTTAATGATAAAAAATAAGCACATAAAAAAGACGATTAGATAAAAATCTAGTCGTCTTTTTTAATACAAGAAAGGAGCAAATATACAAACAGAAAACAAGAAAAAAATAAAATTAAGTATAGAAGAACAGCTAAAACAGGGAAAAATAAAACAATAAAGAAAAGTGGAATTAAACTATCAGAACTAAAAGAAATGGAGAAAAAAGAAAATTCTGAGTTTCCCAGTTTGACGAAATAATTTTAAAAAAGTCTCCGTTTTTAGGCACCTTTTTAACTTTTTTGCCAAAAGTTAATTACAATTTTTTTACTGTTTTATTAAAATATCAAAGTAAAAATCATACCTATTTAAAATATTTAGATCACAAAATTATGAACACATCCGAAGAAAAATTAACAAAAGCACTGCACTCAAAATCTTCACAAAAAACTAGTTGCCTGATTTTTTCTATTAATTTTTTTTAGTTTTTATAACAACTTTTATTGAATCACAACTATTTTTTGATATAATTAATTAATAATAAAAAGATGATTTAGAAATTTCTTAGCTGATATAAGTTACATAGAAAATAAAATTGAATTAATACATAATAAGGTTTGGTTTTTGTGGTTAAAAAATTTAAAAAGTTAAAAAAGTTTACCTTATATTTGTTTGGTTTTGCTTCAATTCCATTAATATACAGTTCGCTCTTTATAAATTGAAATAATAATAAGCAATATTGATATTCTACAAATTTTAGTAGTAAAATTGTTGTAAGAGAGCCTTTTATTAAAAAGTTAAATAAATCGTCAAAAGTTGAAAATCTAGATAATAATTTTGAATTGAAATTATTATTAAACCCTGACTTTTTAGATACCGAACCTAAAAAAATAACTTCTTTTAATATTAATTTTTTAGAAAAAATTAAGAAGTCAGACTTAAGATATAAAGAAGCAAAATACAGCGAAATGTTACCAATTGTCTGGTTTTATTTTGACACTGAAAATGATCGAGAATTTTTTGTTAAAAATTCCTTAAAAAATTCTACTATCAGTCGATTTATTGTTTATAAAAATGAAGAAAAAGACAAACAAACAGGACATGTTGAAACGTTAGATGACAATAATCCGTTAAATAATAATGATAATTATCATTCACTTTTTAGGGAGTCGTCAAATAAAAATATTTCAATAGTAAATTTTCAAAAACAAGCAGCAAAAGACAGTGAAAATCAAGATAAAGCCACCTCAAAGGTTGGTGCTATAGAATTTTTAGACAAATTTGACCAAAATTTTAATATATATTTTAATGAAAATCAATTAAATATAAACGATCTAGTCTCAAATAGACCCAAGCAAGCCGAAAAACCATATCATTCAACGCTAGTCTCATTAATTTTAGGTGGCAAAGCAGGTGTTGATAAAAAGTCGGATTTGTATTTATCAATATTTAAAACAGATGCTGAATGGCACAAAGCAATCGAATGAATGGCTACTAAAGATGTAAGGGTAATAAATCACAGTTATGGAAATAAACTTGTAGACTTTAAAGACTACAACGAAAATGCATATTTACTTGATTTTTTAGCAAGAAAATATGGCGTAATTAATGTCTTTGCTGCAGGCAATGGCGCTGATAAAATTGACGAAGATGAATTTGGCAGAAATAAAGCTGATGATAATCCATGAATTGATGATAGAAGCTTGTCGCTAAATTCAATAGTGGTTGGTGCACTTCAAGATAATTCTAGTAATTCTAATATTGCAAAAAATGAAATAGCGCCTTATTCTAATTTTAAAACTGGTGATGAATACTTGCAATTTGCTAAACCCTTAGTAGTAGCTCCAGGTCAGATTTATAATGTTCTTGATGATAAAAATCAATCTGACCAAAGCAAAAAATATGTAAGTGGAACTAGTTATGCAGCCCCTATTGTAACCGGACTAATATCAACACTTTTAAGAGGAAAACCACTTTGAGTTCGTGATGATTTTAGAGTTCCAGTAATAAAATCTATTCTTTCTGTTTCTGCAATAAGCCCAAATCATATTGATTTGGATAAAAAAGATAGTGGTTATTATGAAAAGTACGGGGCTGGAACCCCTGATTTTGAAAAAATGAAAGAAGCAGTAGATAATATTAGTTTTATTTTCGGCAATAAAGAAAATGAGGGCGAAGTTATTTTTACTGGCAATAGGTTCTGAGTTAATTCAAATGAGACAATTAAGGCCTCCTTGTCTTGAAACTTTAACGCTGGAATGCTAAAAAATAACGAAAAAGGCCAAAATATATCTGGCTGATGGTGATTTTTACCGGCAATCACTAGAAATGTTAGCCACGATTGATTACCGTTAGAGGTAACAAAAAAACGACAAGGTGGTGCTTTTGTTTCAGATTATGATCTTTACTTACAAAAATTAAATTCAAATGGCGATTGAGTTGATGTTGCAAGATCTAATAGCATCCTGAGCAACAATGAATTAATAGATTTTAAGTCAAACGAATCTGCCTATTATCGTATTTATGTTAAAAATTATAGATCTTCCGTTTTTGAAAATTCAGAGGATGACAGAATAGTTGCTTCTTATTTGGTGCATAATGAAAATTAAACAATTTTTTAGTAAATTTATAGTTATAAGTTCCTTAACTTTGCCATTTTTTTTGAGTTCATGTGGTCAGTTTTTTAATTTCACCTCTACTAAACCAAGGCCAAGCCTAGATGAAGATAATCATAAATATAGTGGAGATTATTTTTTAAATCTATTAGATAAACATTATGAAGAGAACAATGTAAAAAGGGCGACATTTTCGCCATTAAATTTTTTCTATTCCTTGCAAAAAGAAAAAAAAGATAGCAATGTAACCCAAAATAGAAGTCGAAATTATTTTCTTGGTAATAAAAATTCAATTGATATTTATACTCTTGAAGAATTTCAAAAAAATATAGTTGAAAAATCCAAAGAAATTACAAAAGACGCCAATATAGATAGTTTTGTTAGCGCTGATTCAATAAAAAAAGAATTTGAAGAAAAATTTCTAAATGGTAAAACAGTAGAAGAAACGCTTAACAACAATAATATTTTAATTATGGAGCATTTTGGCGAAAAAAGTCTATTATCGTCTAGACATTATTATTTCGATGATAAAGAGGACCGCTATATAAATATGACTCCTTTTCGAGCAGATGATATTCATTATAATCGGTATACGAATTTGGGGATTGTGCCAGTGTTTAATCCATATTTTACCGTTGTTTTGTATCCTAAAGACAAAAAAATTTATTTTCACTATGATTTTAAGAAAGCTGACGAAGAAACTTTAGTAACTAAAACTAGAAAAATTTATCATGATCTTGAAAAAAGGTATTTACTTCCGAATTATTTAAAAAATAAAGCATTTTATGATATTTTCGATGAAATTAAGTCTATCCAAAAGAAAAATAAAATTCAATTTTTTAAATTAAAGCAACCGTACGATAAAGTTGCTGAAAAACTCGACCCTTGAGCCAATAATTTTTTTGAAAACAAACATGCGATAATTAAAAATTTAGAAGAATTTAAAGATAAAATAATCAATCGTATTTCAAAATTGGACTCAAGTTTAAAAATAGATGAAAATGAGTTTATAAACGATTTTGAAACAAAAGTATTTAAAGGGGAAAAGCTTGAGAATATCTTTAAAAATTCAAATATTTTTATATATGAAACATGAGAAAAATTTGTCTATGGTTCTCCGCAATCTTATTATTTAAATTCTGATAATAAAAATTCTGATAATAAATCAGCAACAGTAGAATTTGAGAACATAATCATTACAAAGGAAGAAAATAACAATATTTTTTTAGAACCTATTAGCCATTCAGATTATAGTTTTAATGCTTTTTCGGGTTTTTACCCCTTATCAAAATTTAATAAAGTTGCTTTTCAAATTTTGGTAGTTCCAAAAGAAAAAAATATTGTTTTTAATAAAAACATTAATCACCTTAAAACACTCGAATCAGTAATAAAAAATTATTTACCACAATGAAAAATGGAAAAAACGGGTTAGTACATATATATTTTTCATAGATTTATTAAACTTTTTTGCCAATTTCTTATTAAATTGTTTAATATAATACATGCAAAATTGATTCATTGTGTCAATTTTGCATTTTTCTTTTTCTTGAGTTTCCCAGTTTGATAATATAATCTTAAAGAAGTGCCTGGTTTTAGGCACTTTTTTCATTTTTTTTGCAAAAGTTAATTACAATTTTTTTACTGTTTTATTAAGATGTCAAAGAAAAAATCATACCTATTTTAAATATTTAGACCACTAGAAAACTCATAAAAATCCTTTTAAAAAGCACTTAAAATGACTAAACAACAGAAGCAAACTACCAATAAGTTGGCAAAATTTAAATCCTTTTGAACTTCTTTTTTGTACAAAATACTAATTTTTACTTGAAAAAAATTATTAATGGTTTAAAATTTTTAATATATATTTGAACTTTCTATAAAAAATCACATTTTAAAAAAGAAAGTTGGCATATTAATCTATACTAGCCACTTTTTTAAAATTTCACATTTTAAAATATCACTAAAGAGGTGTTTCTTAAATTCAAAAAAATATAAAAAATTATTAATTTGACTGTTTTTGGCAAAAAATAATTAAATTAATAATAAAAGGACAATTAAAACTACATAAACTAACAAATTCAAAATTTGTAGTATCTTTTTTATTTTTTAAAATAAAAAATTTGTATAATTATTATATCCTATATGAAAAGTAATAAGGAGGAAATATGCAAATTTATGTTCCAAGAAGAAGAAAATTAATAATTTTAGCCTCATCCGCTATGGTTTTAGTTGGAGGTTCTTTTGCTAGTTCCTTAGTTAATAATTTTATTAGCTCCAGTAATGAAATTCACTATAGTTCTTCATCTCCTTCAATTGTAATCAAAAATAATCCAAATGATTTAACTTTTGTCTCACCGGTCGTTAATTCTGATTTTAAACCTCAAGAAAATAACGGCCCTAAAGTGGATTTAGTTAAACCAAAAGAAGAAACACCCAAACCGCCAATTAAACAAGAAATCCCTAAAGACACAAAAATAAAAGATCCGGTAGTTATAACAAAAAAAGAAACTCCGATCCAGAGAATTTCGACGCCACGTCGCTCTCTCTCTCTCTCTCTCTCTCCTAGGAAATCTGCAGAGATTTCAACCCCAAATACTCAAACTAGATCACCAGTAATCGTTCAAAATTCATCGCCAGTTCCAACAACTCGTCAAAATCCAGTTCCTGGTGTTTCTCAGTCAAGAATTCAGTATGCTCTTGAAAGGTATAAAAAAGGTCTTGCTGCCGAAATAAAAACTATTGAATCTCGAGTTGCAAACTTGCAAGCTGAAGTTGACGAAATTGAGCGCTCCTATAAAGAAGATTTTGATAAAGATCACATTCGTGGCAAGATTCCTAAAACTGATGCAGGACGGGACCTTTGAAAAGAAGCCTATCAAAGACAAATTGATCTTCCAAGATATAATTTAAATCGTGAAAAACAGTATTTAGAGTACTTAAAAAATCTTCCAGAAAAAACTTCCCTTACTTTGGAAGAGCTAAAATCACTTAGACAGGGTCTGGTTCCTTCGCTTGATTCGATTAATGTTTGAGAATATGAAGATGAAAGTAAAAATCCAACCTTAAATAGACTAAAAAAACATAATCAAAGCCGTACTTTTAATACTCCAAGTTGGTATTCTTTGAGTCCGTGGAATATTTCCAATGGTGAATTTCCCGGTTGGACAAAATCAGATGTAAGTTCCCAGTTTTCTTCAGAAATAGGTAGCAATTTTACTAACTCAATTAAGGTTTATGAATACAAGCCTAATTCAGATAATGAAGACAAAAGTCGCCAACCTTTAAAATTAATCCAACTTGATGCTAATGATAATAATGCTTTTGAGAAATTTCAAGAAATTATGGCAAAAATTTCGCAAAAGGACAGCAAAGTTCAAGCTATAAGAATAAAAAATATTGGCGAAGCTAACTCTTTACAAAATGCCTCAAGTATTCTTGAAGCCATTCCTAGTCAAATTAATACAGTTTCAGTATTTTTAAATAATACAAATGCCACTAAGTCTTTACGCGGTCTTGAAAATAAAAAATTAAAAGAACTGTCAATTTATACAGAAATTAATTCAGTAAGTGATGAATGAAGTATTAATCCTAATGGTCTAAAAAATGTTGATTTTATTAGTTTTGACTATAATAATCAAGCAACTTTTGATCGATCTCAAGGGAAAATTGGTGGTTCAATAGTTTTTTCAGGCCTAAGATGAGAAAAAGGTGATACTGTTGACAAAATTAACGAGGGTCTCTCGATAGTTTTTGACTCAAAAATTAATCAGCGAGTTTTCCAAGGAAATTTTGGTGGAAAAGGTGGCTGACCAACCACACTTGATTTTTCAGAAACAGATGTAAATACTTTTAAAGGCATAAAATTCGATGACTTTGACAAAACTTTTAACGAAAAAGTTAAAAATTGAGAAGACGATCCATATGCTGAAGAAAATTACACCGGCTTTAGAAAACTAAAGTTCACCAAATTAATAATTAAAGGATCAAATTCTAGTGGATCAAACAGCCTAAACTTTAAATTTTCAGATCTTGATGGTGCCCAATTTACTGAAAGATTTTCTGAATCTGTCCCTGGAAGTAGTCCAAGAGTTGATGTAAAAATTGACGGAAGACAAATTAATTCTTACCCTGTTTATATTTCTGGATCACCAACAGGTGACTCAATTGAACAACTACGCAAGTTCATTAGCGTTGCAAACGGATCAGGAAATAATATAAGCCAAATTTTTGTAGAAACTGAAGAAGCAAAAAGCAAAATTGGCTCAACAATTGGAACAGCTCAAGTTCTTGTTGGTAGACAAAACAGCTCAAGTTCTTCTGGGCTTGTCTAATTTAATTTTTTTGGTGGTGAAATATGAAAAAAAGTAATTTTTTAGTAAAAAACAAAGCACTTTTCTTACTTTTTGGACTTGGTTTAAGCAGTTTTGTTTTTTATTCATGCACAACTAACAACGAAACTAAAGTTGAGCAACCAAAAAAAGATCCAAAACCAGGGGGAAGCAGTCAATCAGATACCGAAACTCAACAGCCTAAATTTGATCAAAACACCCAAAAAAGTTTTGAAGACAAAATAAATACTGCTTATTCAACTTTTGAAGCTAGTTCTTCACAGACTTCTTACCAAAATCTTACAAAAACTCTCGATGAAGTTAAGTCTTCACTGCCTCAATTATTTAAAAATGAAGATTTAGAAAAAAAGCAAATTGACTGAGATAGTGCCAAAAAAACTTTAGATTTTCAGCTTGAAAAAACTGGTTACCAAACTGACAATTTAACTAAATTAATAATTGGATCTTTTTTAGATATTCTAAAACCAATTGAAAAATCAAGAGAACTGCCACAGCAAAACCAACCCGAAATCCCCGAAGATCGGGTTAATAAATATTATGAACAATTAAATGCTGTTGCTCCAAAAGGTCAAAATTGAGCAATTGTAAAAGATGGAAAACGAACTGTTGAAGATCAATATCAGTACGATTTTCCTGATAATGAATGAAGATATTACCTTGAAAAATACGGTGGCGGTGGGGCTAAAGTCATTGGCCTTGATGACCCTGATGGACTTAGTGATTATCCGCTTGGAAAAACCAAAAAAGTCTCTTCAAATTTAAAATCATCTTTAGATCAAAAAGCTAAGCAAGCAAATCAACCTTTATATGATAATGCTTCTCAGCGAACCTTTGTCTTGCCAAAATATGATAGTTCTGGAAACATAACAGGGATTGATATTCCCGAACATCACAAAGGTGATACTTCCCCGGCAATTCATCTCGATCCTCAGACCGGACAAGTTTTAAGAGGTGGACCTGGAAGAGTTGGCCTGCCACGGATTTTGCCAAACCAAGAATATAAAAAATTGACAAAAAGTGCAATTTCTGTCGCTTTTAGAAATGGTCAATTTTTAAGAACCCACAACGGAAAAGAGGGTGAGCCTGATTATTTACCCCCTAATGAAATAGTTCATTTTAATAATTTGCACAGAGGGACTCTAAATATTATTGACTATAAAAAAGAAGATAACAATAAATATCCTCTAACTTGGTATTTTATTACAAATGCCCACGTTTTAAATCGACTTCAGGTTGCAAATGATTATCATAAAGATAAAATTTATGGCCGTGATGATGATGCTTATAACACTCATAACCGCCAATATAACACATGAAGTTTGGTTTTTACAAAAATTAAAGATTCTGTTAACCTAAATAATATAATGCCAACAACCGGCGAACCTCGGCATGAAGACTATTATGATACAGTCAATCTTACTGTGCGAACCAAAGATACAAACATTCATAATGCTGGAAAAACACTTGATAGTTCAAAAAATTTTTCAGTAATTGACGATCAACTTAACAATAACCAAGCAATTCCACAAAATGCTGAACTAAATGTTAGAACAATTGTCTTTGGTTCAAATGTTTTTGACAAAAAACTAGGCGACTTTACAAATCAAGAAAAATATAAAAATATGGAAGAATTGCTTGATTTTGCAATTATGGAAGTCGCCTTTGACAACGAAGAGCAAGCAAAAACGATCACAAAAGACTGGTATGATGAACACCAAGACCAAAAAACTAACGATAAATCAACAGCAATTACTTCTGATGCTGACTTTTTAAAAGATAGTCAATATGAAAAACTACCAGCAAATCAGTTTTATGGTCTAGGTTTTCCACTTACAGAAGCAGAAACAAATCAAACTTTAAATGAATTCAAAAATAAAAATGCTTGAGAATCCAGAAAACATAGCGTTAGCCCTTATGTAAATAAAGATACCGGTCTTTATTTTAATCAAGATCCAACTAGCCAACAGTGGCAAAATGGAGGCGATCTTTCTTGATCAAGATCTTATCGATCATTCATGAACAAGCCTGGACTAACTGATATTTTTATTGCAATGCCTTATGTAAGTAATGGTTTTATTAAAATTACTAAATTTGATTCATCAAAAAATGTATTTAGTCATACTCCTTATTTATTTTGAGGTTTAGGTACTTTACTTGATAATTTCACCGGTGGTGGAGGAATGTCAGGAACTGGAATATATAAAGATAATAAGCTATATTCATTAGTTTTTGCAACTGATCCAAGAGCTTCAACGGCTGTTAGTTTAAATTTAAGATCATATGGAAATGACTATAAAGGTTATTATGGAACTTATAATTTACCAAAATACGACCTAATTTATGGCTCAAAACACCAGCGAAAATCATATTTTCAAGCAATGCAACAACTTTATAAAGATAAAGGAATTAAAACTTATCTCTTTCCAAATGGCTTTGAAGATTCACAAAAAGTTGATGTTTTTGATGACTGAAAATAGTTAAAAATAATATAAAAATCATTTATTGACAGTTTTAATTGTTAAAAATTTATGCTATAATTTCCTTAGGTTAATTTTTCCAAATAGCCCTAAAATTTATAGGGTTTCTTGAATCGCAAAACAATAGAAAAAACTAGACACGGTTTTTTCTATTGTTTTAATCTATAAAAAAACTTAATAACTAAGAGAATTATGGCTAGAAAAACAAAAGAAAAACAAAAAACTGAAAATATTGCAGAAAAACTCACTGAAGAGCAACAAAATGTTGTTAATTTAGCATTACAAGGTGAAAATATCCTAGTTGATGCTTGTATTGGAAGTGGAAAAACATCAGTAATTCAGGTTCTGTGTGACAAATTTCCTATTTATAAAAAAATTTTGTACTTAACTTACAATAGACTATTAAAAGTTGAAGCTAAAAACAAGATTAAAAACGATAATGTTATTGTACAAAATTATCATGGGTTTGCATACGGACTTTTACGAAAAGAAGATATTAATTCTTCTTCTGCAGATGCAGTTAAAATATTTTTAGAAAATAACATTTCTGTTGACGCTTATGATGTTTTACTAATTGATGAATATCAAGATATTACTGAAGAAATATCTTTGTTATTGAAAAAAATAAAAGAAAAAAATCCTAATATACAAATTGTTGCGGTTGGTGATATTAATCAGAAAATTTATGATAATACCAAATTAAATGTCACTGATTTTATTGATGAATTTTTAGGATCATATAAAAAAATTAGCTTAACATTTTCCTTCAGAATGCCAAAAGAACATGCTAATATGTTGGGCAGGATTTGGGATAAAACAATTAATGGAGTAAACGAAAATTGTCAAATCCAATATATGGAAATGGAAGAAATTCAAGAATTTTTGGCTAAACAAAAACCTGCTGACATCTTATGTTTGGGTTACCGTTCAGGCAAAATGACAGAACTATTAAATTATCTTGAAGAAAATCATAGTGATATTTTTAATAAAAAAACCGTTTATGCTTCTATAAGAGAAAAAGATGGGAATTTGTCTCCCAAAAAAAATTCAGCTATTTTTACAACATATGATAGCTCAAAAGGATTGGAAAAACCTATTTGTGTTGTTTTCGATTTTGACTTACTATATTGACAAATCCGCTTAAGTCCAATCACAGCAAATTATGAAATTATAAAAAACATATTTTGTGTAGCAGCAAGCAGAGGAAAAGAAAAAATCATCTTTTTAAAACCAAAATCTCCAAACCTACCATTAAATGAAGAAATTATCAAACAATCTAAATATTTAGGGGATTCAGTGAAATGATGTGAAGAATCATTTTCAATGTCTACAATGTTTGATCACAAGTATGACGAAGATATCGAGCATATGTTGCAAATGCTTGGTATAAAAAAAATTAACACAGTCGATAAAAGTGAAATAAAGGTAAAAACACAAGATGCATTAATTGATCTTACACCTTGTGTTGGTATTTTTCTTGAAGCATCTTATTTCAACGATTGACAAATAGATAAAGCAATTAGGCATTTTATTGAACTCAAATATATCCATTCAAAAAAACAACAAAGACAACAGTTAAAAGAGTATGAAAATTACATCAAAGAAAGAAATTCAACAAAAGATTTAACACTCTATCTTGTTTATTTGCAAACAGACCAAGAAAGATACATTAAACAAACGCAGCCCGATTTTGTTGATGATAATGCTGTTGATCAAATGCATAAAAGATTATCAAAAGTGCTTAAAAAAGACGAGATAATTCAACAAATATGCTCGTTGAGATTTAGTGATAATAATCTTACAATAATAGCGGAGGGAATAGCTGATGTTATCAAAAATGAAATAGTTTATGAACTTAAATTTGTTAGCGATTTAACAACTGCTCATTTTTTACAGACTGCTTCATATATGCTAGCCTTAAAAAAAGAAAAAGGTATATTGTGGAATATTCGAAATAACGAAATGCACGAAATTAGAATTAAAAATCGAGAAGAATTTAGAGAAAAACTTGTACAAACAATTTCAAAAGGAACCTATAAACCTAATAACCAAAAAAATTTAAGGAATCAGAAGGAAACAATTAAAGAACAAAAAGTTATTAAAGTGAATAAAAACATTGCTGTAATTGATGTTGAAACAAACTATGATAGTGAAATTTTTTCCGTTGGAGTTGTAATTGCTGATAGCACTAATTTTAAATTAATTGCTAAAAAATATTGAATAATAGAAAACAATTTAAAAGTAGGTGGAAAGTATGCTAGTAATGTTTGATTCCCCCTTCCCTTTGAATTTAAAGAAGAAACTATTGTTGTTCAAACACGCGAAAAAATGATTGTTCATCTAATTAATTTCTTGGAATATTATGAGGTAAAAAATTGGTTTTCATATACAAAATATGATTTTTGACATTTGCCTGAATTACACGAATCATTCGAATATAACGATATTTCTATAGTTGCTAAAAACAAACAATTTAACAAATATATCCCATTAAATGCAGAAACAACTAAAAACGGCGATTTAAAAAGAGGATGAAAGGTAGAAAATATATACAGAATGATAACCAAGAATGAAAATTATTTAGAAACACATAATGCCTTACTTGATGCAATGGACGAATTACGAATTATGGAATTATTAGGCTTAGATATTGAAACATTTCTAAATCCAAATAAAAATAAAGTAAAAACGACCAACCCAAAAAAATTAATTCGTCAAAAACAAGTATAAACAAAAAAACAATCTCAAAAGTAAAAAAAGTAAAAATTTAATTCACTTGTTGGTTTGTTTGCCTTCCCCGATTTCCCCAGTTTGATAAGATAATCTTAAAAAAGTGTCCTAGTTTAGTTTTGGGCACTTTTTTAACTTTTTTGGCAAAAGTTAATTACCTATTTTAAGACACTGGCAAAAATCAATTTATTGGCTAAACAACAAAAATCATAAAAAAACAACTACTATTTAAACTCAATGCAAATAGAAAACTTGTTTTTATTTGCATTGAGCCTAAAAAAATATGTGAAGTTTTGAAAGAGCCATAACCAAAAGCCCTAAATTTCTAGATTTCTAAACGGTGAAATTTAAGGCATACCATCATATTTAAAAATATAATGGATAATTCGCATTTTCTGATTTTATCATGCAAAAAACATAACTAATTCCCCCTTAATTCAATACAAAATTTATTAATTCATTCTTAGTGAGGTTTATTATAACATAATTTTATTTTAAGCCAAACATTTTTTTTTTTTTTTGTAAAGGGTTAAATTTAAAATAATCAAAATTAAGGTTTTTACATCAAAAATACCTGTAAATCCGGGTATTTTTTGCATATTTATATTCCCTAAAAAGTGAATTTTTGCCATCAAACTGTCAAACTCAAGATATAAATAAAACACTTTTGCAAAAATTTTTGTTGTAAAAGTGTTTTTATATTTATTTATCATAAATCTAAGTTTTTGTATTAAAATTATAATTTTGTATTTTAATTTCAGTTTTTCAGCTAAAAGCCATTTAAAATTGTTATAATTTATATTATAGATAATTTATTTCCTATTCATAGCTTAGTTTTTTGTTTGAAAATTCGATAGATGATGATTTGGCGGTTTCACATGTCATTCAATAACAAAAAATATTTATTTTTAGCACCTTTAATTGTTGTACCGTGGATTTTTCCAGCTATAATTTTTGCCCTTCAAAATAAAAATAATAATTTGTTCACTATAAGCATAAACAATAATGAATCTTTAAAATCTAAAATTTCTTCCAATAATGATTTGTTCACTATAAGCGTTAAGGACAGTGAAGCTTTAAAATCCAACATTTTTTCCTATTATGATTTAGTACGAATGGATAAAAAAGAGACTATTTGACTTAAAAATAGTCACTGAATGCCGATTTTTTTGAGCGACAATGAAAAAATTCAAGAAATAATCAAAAAATATCTATATTTTGAAAGTGACAATTTTAAAACCTACAACGACAAAGAATTCGATAAATTGTCTATTTTTTTCTCCAAAGAGTATGACAAAGCTACTAATGGAGATGAAAACTTCCAAAAATTAAGTGGAAATTGAAGTTTTGTTGATTACGAAAAAATATTTACTAAAAATTTTTTTATTATCGATGGTCTTAATCAGTATAAGGAATTTTTTAAAAAAACCGATCTCAAAGAACCGTTTTTAAAATACGAAAACGATAATGAATTTTTTGCTAAAAATTTATTTTTTATATATATTAACGGAAAAAATTAGCTAACCCATTACTTATAAATGAAAAGTATTTACCCACTAATTTGTCCCCTATTAAATTTCTAGCTTATAAAAATCATAATTTTATTATTTCAATACCAGAAAAACTTTTTAATTATAAAGATGTAAGTAAAAATAGACACGGAATTCCAGAGTTAGAGGATGAATTTGCTGTTTATTTTAAATTTTATCCAAAAGAAAATTTTCAAAAAACAAACGAATTATCCACTATAAAATTAAATAAAATTCAGGATTTGTATTTGTACAACTTGCTAGATAAAACATCGCCAGAATTTGCGACTTTTTTAGATCTAATGAATAAAAAAGAGAAAATTTTAGCCCGCAATAATTTGAAGATAACCACATTATATGGTGTCAAAAATGAACAGTATTCAAAAAATGAGCTCAAAACAGAAATTTTTTCAGATTTTGACGATGTAAAACAACTTATTTATAATAAAAATTTATCTAAAAACCTTGAATGAGAAGAAGCATTTCACCTTGGCAATTTATTTATTCCTAGCAAAAATAAGCATGAACCTGAAAAATTTAATAAATTTATTCTCAAATCTCAAAATGTAGATGAAATTTTTCTTGATGAAGTTTTTTATTCAGAAGTTGACAAAAACACAGGCAAAATTACGCTCTATTCTTTAAACTACAAATCAATTTTTCCAAAAACTTTAAAAAATATTGAAAAATTAAATTATAAAAATTTACTTATGTTTGAAAAAATTGATTTTGGCGATATAAAAATTAAAAATGTTGAGTTAAAAACAGTAAATTCACTCGAAGAATTTAATAATATATATAAAAAAACGCAAGGCTAACATGGATTTAAAAAAATATAAAAAAATTTTTCTATTAGGATTTATATTAACTAATTTAGGTGCCGCTACCGCGGTTTCGGTTGCTTTGGTTCTTAATAATAATAATAATAATAATAATTTTTTTAGTATCTCAGACACTAAAAAAATAACTGATCTTAATAAACTTTTATGACTAAACAACCCATATTGACATGACATTTTGAAAAAACAACCCCAAAAATTGGATTTATTAATTCAAAAATACCCCCTATTTGAAGACTATTTATTTGATGATTCACATGACAATATCGCTTTAATACAATTGTCAGGCTTCTTTTATTCTGAGAGTGCCAAAAACAATGACACAATGGAATTTAATGTTATTTGGGATCAACGACAACTAAAAGACAAGAAAATTGCAGATAATTTTGTTGTCTTAGATAATAAAAACAATTTTTTATCTTTTATTTCTAAGTTAAAAATTGAAAAACTAAGTAAAAGAATTTTGTCAACTCCTCATTTTTTTGAGAAAAAATCAGTTATTATTTTTATACGCCCTCAAGATATTCCTGACGGTTCATCGTTTAATTCAAAATCAAAAATGTCATCATTAAATCCTAATCATATTTTCCAAAATAACCAAAATGATGGAAAAACAAGCATTATTTCTTTTGACTCAAAATTTAAAAATTTTTTTCACTCAAGAATAGAGTACAGATACACTGGTCCACAAAGAGCAAGGACACCAAAAGTAATAACAGGAATAAAAAAACCAAGAGTAATTGTTCCTAGAGTCTCTCTGCGTCCAAATACAACAATTACAGATTTTGATATTTTTTACAAAATTATCGATAAGTCAAGCAAACATGTTTTTGACCGTAGTTTAGATATTCATATTAAAAAAATTGAAGATCTTGTGCTTTACAATAAAATTATTCGCCATAAAGAATCAAATGAGTTTAAAAAATTTCTTTTAAAAAAGCAAGAAATTTTTAAGAAAAACCCTTTTCAACTCACTCGTTTATATGCTATGCAGGAGTTAGATCCATCAAACCAAAATACTGAAGAGGACCAAATTTTTTCTACATTAGAACAGACAAAAAAATTCATTAGTGATCATTCGCAATTAAAAAACTGGCATTGGGGCGAGGCTTTTCACCCTTCAAATTTGTTCATTAGCAAGGATAATAACTCTGAAGAATTTAATAAATTTATACTTAAAAAACAAGATCCAAAAATTATTTTTGATGATCAGATTTTATATTGACAGATAGAGAAAGATACAATTAAAATTTATACCTTTAATTATAAAGATTTGTTTCCTAATTTTGCCGTTGAACCAGATAATTTTGTAGTTAATGATCCTCATAAAGACTTATTTCATAGCGCTGTGTTTGAACCAGATAAATTTATAATAAAAGATCTCCAAAAATTTGAAAAAATAGATATTGGAAATACTGATATTAAGAAGATAGAGTACATAAAAATCAAAACATTAGAGGAATTTAACTCATTGCATAATCAAATAACAGCAGCTTAATTTTAGTTTTGACAAAATCATTAAAAAACCGCCAATATTTTATCATATTATGGCGGTTTTTTTAATTAACACAAATTATGCAAACTGGACCAACAAGAATAAAATTTGGATATTTTTATTAAATCAAACAGATATCTTGTTGGTCAAATCAGTAATTGTAATTATAAATTCCTGGAATAAATTGGTGCTATTAATACTGAAACAAAAAACAGCAAAATATCTCAACTAAGCAACACCAAAAGTCCAATCTAATGAAGCAAAGTTGCAAATATTAGAGACTTTTTGTTCAAAATTTCCAAGTTAAAATGATGAAGATTTAAAAAATTTATCTAAAATTTTAAGAAAAGGTAGATGTAAACTTTATACTATCAAGACTATCAATTTTATTTTTGTCAATTAGAAGAACATAACTTTTAAACCAATCATAAGCGCCTATTACCTGAGCAATTGCAGATCTTCTGCGGTAGTCTTGGAATTTCCACTTTAATTCTATTGTTTTTGTATTTTCATTAAAATTAAAATCAACAAGATTTAGTCCTTTTGCTCTTCGATCACCCCAAGAACCAAAAAGTTCACTAACATAATTATTTAAAATGATTGCATCTTTATTTGATAAATCAATTGTTTCACTTAGATCATTAATCTCTTTTTCATCAAGAAATCCAACAACAGCTTTTTCGGATGTTGAGAATAATTTTTGCTTATTAGGTATAATTAAGTCAACAAGATCTTGCGTATTTTTAATTAAATAACTGTTATCTAATTGCTTATTATTTTCACTTTTCTTGCTTTTATTTTTAAACAAAAAGTCTTTTTTATTAAGATCATCTTCATCAATAAATACATACTCATCTCTAAAATCATTGAAACTCAATGAGTTTTTAGAGTCCATTTTTGTTTTTAATTCTTCATCAGTTAATTTATGGATGTTATCTATAAAAAAGCGAGGATAATCACCTTCAAATGTTAGGACATTCTTTTTATCATTTCAAAATCGATATTCACTTATTTTTGACAACTGCTGTTGATTTTGAATATCATAAATATAAATCAAATACCCACCGACAGCAACTAAAATTGAGCTTTGAATTCAAAATCAAGTTCCAAGGGAGAAAAAAGTTCAAAAATTTCTTTTGCTATTTTTTGACATAAGTTATAACCACCTCAGGAAATTTTGTGAAATACATAATTAATTATAACATTAGTTATAAAATAAAGGAAAATTTACTAAAAAAATGTACTTTTATATCAAAAAATTTAAAAATTTGGGTTTTTTAAATTTTTATTTCATGTTTTATTTGGAACATCAAACATTTGCGCCTTAAAATTTACAATATTTTTAACGTCTAAATTACAGAACAAAAAAATTTAAATATTTAAAAATAAATTCCTAGGTTTTAAACAAAAATAATCTATAATTTATTATATTATGAAAATTAGTAAAACAAGAAAACCTGTGGACAATTTAAAAATTTTAATTTTTTCATCATTATCAACGCGTCTCATTAAATTTATACTGGGCGCTACTTTATTTTTCTTATTTGTTATCCCTTCCATTAGCGCATGATTTTCAAATCGCGACTCATTTATTGTTGGTTCTGAACTTATAGCAGCTATGTTTGCTTGAATTTTGTTTACTGTTGTAAACCGAGTTTTAACGATTGCTTATATCGTAAAAGTAAGTTTCCCTAATAAAATTTTTATGAATATAGCGCCAGATTCAGCAAAATCACAAAAACTTTCAGTAATTAAAATTACAGCGATTATTGGCTTTTTCATACCATTGTTTGATGTATTTTCAATGTTGATGTTTTTAGTTTTTGCCCACAATCACAAAAAAGAATCACTAGACAGTTTGACACCAAAAATTGCATAAGATCACATTAATAGTTTTAAAAAATTAGAAATTACACTTCTTTAAGAAATAAATACCAAACATTAAAACGTTTTTATGGTGGCTTTAGTGTTTGGTATTAGTTTGAAATAGGGGCTGTTTTAAGTCAAAACCCCCCATTATTAATTTTTTTTTACTAATTTACTTGGAAATTTTTTTCTTTCTGATATAATTTTTAAGGCAATACATAGAGATAATAACTGTCAGAATGACTTAATTTGTTGTTTGAATGTATTTTCAAAGTATTGCTCCTAAAATAGAAAGGAGTCTAGATTTGAACGCTTTTCGCCAAAAAAAGGCAGAAATAATTACTGAAATTAGAGATTTACTCGAGAAATCTTCTTCTTTAGCAATTGCTGAATATCGCGGACTTTCAGTTGCTGAACTAGAAAGTTTGCGTCAGGAACTAAAGAAATCAGGTGTTTTTACTAGAATTTATAAAAATCGACTTTTCAAAATTGCAGCAGATGAACTCGGTTTTTCTAATCTAAAATCAGAATTAGTGGGTCCAAATTTATTTGCTTTTGGTCTAGAAGACCCAATTGCACCCGCTAAAATTATTACAAAAGTCGCAAAAGATCAACCTTTATTAATTTTAAAAGGTGGGATTTATGAAAAAAGTGTTGTTACACCGCAAGAAAATACCGCTATTGCTTCACTTCCAAATTACACCGAAGCAATTACAATGCTTGCTTCTTCTCTTCAAGCCCCACTGAAACAATTGGCTTTTGGACTTAAATTATTAATAGATGAACAAAAAATAACTGCATAAAAAAGGAAAAAAATGGCTAAAATTACTAAAGAACAATTCATCGAGTCATTGAAAGAAATGACAATTAAAGAAGTAATGGAATTTGTTGATGCTCTTAAAGAAGAATTTGGGGTAGATCCTTCTGCTGTTGCTGTTGCAGCTGCTCCAGAAGCTGCCGCTGAAGTAAAATCTGAAGTTAAATTAACTCTAAAAGCAGCAGGACAACAAAAAGTTGCTGTTATAAAAGTTATTAAAGATATGCTTGGATTAAGTTTGATGGATGCTAAAAAACTTGTTGATGCAGCACCTTCTGTCATAAAAGAAGCAATAAAACCTGAAGAAGCTGAGGAATACAAAGCTAAACTAGTAGAAGCCGGAGCTGAAGTTTCTATTGATTAATATTTCAAAAAATTAATTTTAAAAAGCAAAAATGGTGTTCTAAACGCCTTTTTTGTTATTTTTACTTTACTAAAATAAAATATTTTTTTAATATTTTATTAATTTTTTTGAAATTTTGTATAAAAACGCTTTGATTTTTTTGCTTTTTAAATATAATATATAACCTAAACAAAAAAGGGGAAAAAGGGGTGAGTCATGAACCAATTATTTAAATTAAAATCTTATGGCATAGGAACCCAGCGCCGTTTTTACGGAAAGACAAATAATACACTAGAAACGCCAGATTTCTTAGATTCCTTGCGTGAATCTTTTGACTGGTTTTTAAGCACTGGAATTGCACAAGCATTTGATAAAATTTTTCCAATTGTTTCTTCAAACGGTAAATTGGAAATTAAATTTCGTCCTGATTCAATTAGAGTTGAAAAACCTGAAAATGAATATTTAGCAATCCGTGAAGCTAAAATTAAAGGTAAAACTTACGCTGCTAGAGTTTATGTTACTCTAGTTAAAATTCAAGTTGAAGATGGTGAAATGGAAGAACAAGAAATTTTACTTTCTGAATTTCCATTTATGACCCAAGGCGGAACTTTTATTATAAATGGCTTTGAAAAAGTTATTGTTTCACAATTAATTCGCTCTCCAGGTGTTTGTTTCCGTGAAAATGTTCGAAATCGTCAAGCTGATGACCTTTTTAATAAGGTCGAAATTATCCCGCAACTTGGTTCATGAATGGAAATTTTCCACAAAGTTACTGGAAACCAAGTTGACACAGTTAAGTTTCGTGTTGATAAACATAAAAACATCCCTTTAATGGCGTTTTTAAAAAGTCTTGGCTTTACAAACGAAACAATTCGTAAGTATTTTGGAAATTCACCAGAATTACAAGAATCAATTCGCCGTCACAAAATCGACTCAATTGACGAAAATCTTGAGTCAATTTATCGTATTATTCGTAAAGATGACCGTGTTACTGAAGAGGGCCTAAAAAACCTAATTCCGTCAATTATTTTCAATGAAAGACGTTATAATCTTTCTGCAACAGGTCGTTACATGTTAAATTCAAAGTTGAATTTAATTGACCGAATTTCTCAAACTTATCTTGCTGAAGACTTAGTAAATAAAGAAGGCGAAATTTTATACCAAAAAGGACTTTACATTAGTCGCTCAATTGCTATTGAAATTCAGGAAAAATTTAATAACTCTGAGTTTGAACTCTCCACAATTGAAGGTGTAGATTCAAGTATTTATGCTCGCCAATTACAAATTAGCCGTAATGAACGTCTTGGTGAAAGAATTTATGTTGCCATTGTAAAAGTTTGACCAAACAAAAAAGCGATGATTCAAGAAACTGAACCTGTAAGCGTAATTGCAACAGATCCAAGTTTGACCGAAACTACCTTAGTTTTATCAGATATAATCGCAATTGTTTCATATTACTTTAATTTGCTGCACAATTTAGGGAAAAATGACGATCCTGATTCATTAATTAATAAAAGAATCGTTAGTGTTGGTGAACTTTTACAAAATCAGTTTTTAATTGCCCTTACTAAAATTGAAAAAAACAGTAAGGAAAGAATTTCTTCAAAATCTGACTTATCACAGCTAACTGTAAAGTCAATTATCAACAACAAACCAATTTATAATCAGTTTAAAAATTTCTTTAACTCCTCAAAGTTATCACAATTTATGGATCAAATTAATCCTTTAGGAGAAACTGCCAACAAAAGACGGGTGACTTCACTTGGTCCAGGTGGTCTAAATCGTGATACTGCCCAATTTGAGGTTCGGGATGTTCATGCAACTCATTATGGTCGTATTTGTCCTGTTGAGACTCCTGAAGGACAAAATATCGGTCTAATTCTTAACTTTTCAGTTTTTTCACGCACAAATAAATACGGTTTTATAATGACTCCTTATTATAAAGTCACAAATCGCGTTGTTGATTTTAGCAAAGTTCACTGACTAACTGCAGCCGAAGAATTTGGACTTAGTTTTGCTCAGTCTTCAATCGAAATTGACGAAAATAACAAAATTATTGCCGACAAATTAACCGTTCGTAAAAATCAGACATATCTTGTTCTTGATGCAAATCAAGTCGATTATATCGACGTTTCTTCAATGCAAATGACCTCAATTTCGGCCTCAGCAATTCCTTTCTTGGAAAATAATGATGCTAACCGTGCACTTATGGGTTCAAACATGCAACGTCAAGCCGTTCCACTGATTAAACCAGAGGCACCACTAGTTGCAACAGGAATTGAAGCAGATATTGCCCGTTTTTCAGCAACAAATATTCGTGCCGTTGAAGATGGAAAAGTTATTTTTGTTGATGCAAAAAAAATCGTTGTCAGTTCCGAAAATTCAACAAAAACCTATTTTTTACGGGCTTTTGAAAAATCAAACCAGGAAACACTAATTTTACAAAAACCAACTGTAAAAGTTGGTGACTTTGTTAAAAAAGGTCAACTAATTTGTGATGGTCCGTCAACCGAAAATGGTGAACTTGCTCTTGGTAAAAATGTCCTTGTCGCTTTTAGTACTTGATATGGCTACAATTACGAAGATGCGATCATCATTAGCGAAAAGCTCGTAAAAGACGACGTTTTTACCTCAATTCACATTCAAGAACAGACAATAAAGTTCCGTTCATCTAAGGCAGGAAACGACATTCTAACTGCTGAAGTGCCAAATGCTTCGGCCAGATCACGAGCTCATCTTGATGCAAATGGGATTGTAATTGTTGGTTCAGAAGTTGACACTGGTGACATTTTAGTCGGAAGAACTTCGCCAAAAGGAGAAGACAACCCAACAGCCGAAGAAAAATTAATGGCTGCAATTTGAGGTAAAAAAGCACTAGCACAAAAAGATACCTCACTCCGGGTAAAAAACGGTGAAGGTGGAACCGTAATTGATGTCCAAATTCTTTCTCGAGATCAAGGTGATAATCTTGAAGAAGGTGTTGGAATGCTGGTCAAAATTTTGATCGCCCAAAAAAGAAAAATAAAAGTGGGCGACAAAATGGCTGGACGCCACGGAAATAAAGGTGTTGTTTCTGTTGTTCTTCCAGTTGAAGACATGCCATTTTTAGAAGACGGAACACCTATTGACATTGTCTTAAATCCCCAAGGTGTGCCATCACGTATGAATATCGGTCAAGTTTTAGAACTTCATCTTGGTATGGCAGCAAAAAAACTTGATACAAAATTTGTCACCCCTGTTTTTGATGGTATCAAAATTGACACCATTCAAGATTTATTCAAAGAAGCTAACATTCCTCAGTCAGGAAAATTTAAATTAATTGACGGAATTACAGGTCAACCTTTTGAAAATCCAGTTTCAGTTGGCTACATGTACATGCTTAAATTGCAGCATATGGTCGATGATAAAATGCATGCAAGATCAATTGGTCCTTATTCTTTGACAACCCAACAGCCCTTAGGTGGAAAATCACAAAACGGTGGACAAAGATTCGGGGAAATGGAAACTTGAGCGCTTGAGTCTTTTGGAGCTGCTTCTGTTTTATCAGAACTTTTAACTTATAAATCTGATAATATTCAAGGTCGAAATTTACTTTATAATAATATAATTTCCGGTGGACAAATTCCGCGGCCAGGAACACCTGAGTCATTCAATGTTTTGGCTTATGAACTTCGTGGACTTTTAATTAAACTGGAAGTTCACAAAAAACATCTCTTTGATGAACCAGAAGTTGAGGCACCAAATAATCTTGAATTTGCCGAAATTCCATCTGAAATTATTGACGAATATGATGAATTTCCCGGTGAAGGACGTCGTCAAATTGACTACAACGACGATCAGTATGACTTTGATGAAGAAAACATCGATTTTGACTAATTGAGGGAATAATTTACTTTTTTAACTAAAAGCAAATTATGCCTATTTTTAAAGGAGAATTTAAAAAATGAACACAAAGGTTTCTCGCCAGTATGCAAAAATTTACGAAAATTCAATCGAAAAAATTTCCCTTGCACTTGCAACCCCTCAAGATGTCCTTGACTGATCTCGCGGTGAAGTAACCCGTCCTGAGACAATTAATTATAAAACTTTCAAACCAGAAAGAGGCGGACTTTTTGATGAGTTAATTTTTGGCCCACTTGTTGATTTTAAATGTTCAATTTGTGGACGAAAATACCGTAAAGCTAACGAAAATCAACTCTGTATTGCCACAAAAGAGTGTCAAATTTCAAAATCACAAATAATGTCCAAATTGTCCCGTCGTTATGCAATGGGTCATATTGCGCTTAATACGCCGATTTTGCACTTTTGATTTTTTAAAATCGATCACTCGATTGTTGCAAAACTTTTAGGTCTAAAAGTTTATGAAGGTGATAAATTAACTTCCAACATTTCAAAAACAGCCTTAGAACAACTTATTTATTATAAATCGCACATTGTTCTTGAAACTGGTGGTCTAAAATCACTGCAAAAAAATAAAATAATCGACATTTCCGAGGCAGGTTTAATTTACAAAAATGCACTTGTCGAAATTCTTGAAACTTATGAGCCCGAAACTGACGAATATGAAGCAGTTGCTGAGGCTCTTTCAGAATTAACTGACCTTGCCTCAAGTAAAATAGGCCGTGAATACGGGATAGATTATTATGAGCTTAATGAAGTAATTCAAGAATTTTCAGATGCCCGAATTGCAACAGGAACCGAAGCAATTGAGTATTTGCTTGACAAATTAGACTTACACGCTGAAAAAAAACAGGTAGAAGCTGAACTTGCAGTTTTACAAAAACAATCTCACCAAAACAAAAAAGTTGTTATAAAAAACCAAAAACGCGACAAACTCTATAAAAGATTGCAAGTAATTAACGCTTTTATTAATTCAGGCCAAGACCCTAAATCAATGATTATTAAAAATCTTCCGGTAATTCCGGCCGATTTAAGACCACTGGTTCAACTCGATGGCTCTCGTCATTCAACAAGTGATTGTAATGAACTTTATCGTCGAATTATAATTCGAAATAACCGTCTAAAAAGATGAAAAGAATCCGAAGCACCTGTAATTATCATTCAAAATGAGATGAGAATGCTTCAAGAAGCAATTGATGCCCTAATTGACAATCAGAAAAAAACAACTAACCAAGTAACAACAAAGGAAAACCGTCCGCTCAAGTCAATTTCTGACTCACTTACCGGAAAAAAAGGAAGATTTCGTCAAAACTTACTTGGAAAACGTGTTGACTATTCAGGTCGTTCAGTTATTGTCGTTGGTCCAAAACTAAAAATGCACCAAGCTGGGCTACCGCGGAAAATGGCCGCTGTTCTTTTTGAGCCTTGAATTATCCGTAATTTAATTCAAGAAAAAAAAGTCGGCTCAATTAAGTCAGCCCGTAAAATGATTGAAGAAGAAAATCCAATTATTTGACCTCATGTTGCAAAAGTTATTAAAACTAGACCGATAATTCTTAACCGTGCTCCAACCTTGCACCGACTTTCAATTCAAGCTTTTGAACCAGTTTTAGTTCGAGCAAAGGCAATCCAACTTCATCCACTAGTTACTGCCGGGTTTAACGCTGACTTTGACGGTGACCAAATGGCCGTACACATTCCAATTTCACCTGAAGCTGTTCGTGAAACTAGAGAATTAATGTTTGCTGACAAAAACATTTTAGGGCCAAAAGATGGTGAGCCAATTGTTAATCCTTCTCAGGACATGGTGCTTGGACTTTATTATTTATCCCAAGAAAAAGCTGGTGCAAAAGGTGAAGGATCATTCTTTTCATCTTATGATGAAATGCTAAAAGCCTATGAATTCCGATCTGTAGAGCTTCATGCAAGAGTTGTTTTACCTTTTGAGTCAGTCAAACCTTTGGTTGGAAAAAATTCACGTGGACACATAATTTCAACAGTTGGTAAATTTATTTTAAATAACATTTTCCCTGAAAATTTCCCATTTATTTTTGACCACAATGTTGATGAATTAGAACTAAATTATCCCCGTCAAATTAAAAAATATGTCTTGCCGTACGGTACAAATTTCCGTGATTACATTCAAAATCTACAAATTAATGAACCTTTAAACAAAAAAGCAATTGCAAAAATTGTAAGACAAATTTTTGACACCTATGATGGAGTTCTTGCAAAAGAAGATATTGCCAACGTTATTGACCAGTTGGACTTTGAAAATTATCAAGACTGTATTTTAATTTACGAAAAACTTCGTGATTACAAAGGGGAAAAATTACCAATTTCTCACCTTGCAAAACTGTCTGAATTTACAATTTTTGAGTTTGACCAGTTATTTAAACGCCAACAACAAGCCGGAAGAGCCGAAATTTACCGTGTTTTTGAAGATCACGAAAAAGTTGACCTTTTAGAAAAAATTTGATTCAAATACAACAACATGGTTTCTTCAATTCTTGACAAAATTAAAGATCTTGGATTTCACTACTCAACAATTTCAGGAACCTCAATTGCAATTAGTGACATTAAAGTCGCACCTAAAAAACACGAATTTATCGCTGAAGGTGAAAAATATATTAGTCAACTTAATAACTTTTTCAATCAAGGTCTGATCACTGATGATGAAAGATATGTTCTAGCGATTGCAAAATGAACCCAAATTAAGAACGAAATTCAAGACGACCTTAATGAGTCAATCGTAAATGAAGCACACAACTCGCTGGTAATGATGATGAAATCTGGAGCTAGAGGTAATATTTCTAACTTCGTCCAACTTGCCGGAATGCGTGGTTTGATGGCCAACAACGTTAAGGCCTTGAAGGTCGATGCCGAAAACGAACGTGTTGTTCGTTCAATTGTTGAAGTTCCAGTTAAGTCATCGTTTGTTGAGGGTCTAACTTCATTTGAATTTTACTCTTCAACTCACGGAGCTAGAAAAGGTCTAACCGATACAGCCCTTAACACTGCAAAATCAGGTTATCTAACCCGAAGACTTGTTGACGTTGCCCAAAACATTGTTGTTGCAGCCGATGACTGTTTTTCAGATTTTGGCTTTGTAGTTAAAGACATAATTGACACTAAAACTAATACAATAATAGTTCCTTTAATTGAAAGAATCGAAGGTCGCTTTTTAAATAAAGATGTCTATGATTCAAAAGGAAACAAAATTGCTAGTGGCGGACAACTTGTTAATCTCCAAATTGCAAAACAAATCGCAAATGCTGGTGTTAAAAAAGTGGAAATTCGTTCAATTTTATCCTGTCATATCAAAAACAGTGTCTGCAAAAAATGTTACGGAAAAGATTTGGCAACAAACCGTTTAGTTTCAATTGGTGAGGCTGTCGGAATTATTGCTGCTCAGTCAATTGGTGAACCAGGAACTCAGCTAACCATGAGAACTTTCCACACCGGAGGGGTTGCCAACGTTGAAGATATTACAGGTGGATTTACCCGCCTAATTGAGCTAATCGACTCCCACGAACACCCTTGAGGACGGCCAGCAAAAATTTCACCTTATTATGGAACAATCACTAAAATTTCTGATCTGTCGGAAAAAAATGCCACAAGCAAAGGACTTTTAATTACAATTGACTATAAAAATGCCCAAGGCGAAAAAGCCGAACATATGGTCCGTGTTGAGCAAAATCAGAAACTTCGAGTTCAAGTTGGCGACAAAGTTATTCCAGGTCAAAAACTAGTTGAAGGACCAATTATTCTAAAAGAATTATTGGCAATTTCTGATGCTAGAACACTACAGAACTACCTGTTAAAAGAAATTCAAAGAATCTACCGTATGCAAGGAATAACAATTTCTGATAAATATATTGAAATTATTATTCGCCAAATGTTGTCAAAAATTCAAATTACTGAAAGCGGAGACTCTAATTTCTTCATTGGATCAATTGTTGACATTAGCGACTATCAAGAAGTCAATGGTCAGCTGATTTCTGAAGGAAAAAATCCTGCTTTTGGAAACATAATTGTCAAAGGTGCTAAACAAATTCCGTTACTTTCAAACTCATTTTTGGCCGCTGCAAGTTATCAAGAAACATCCAAAATCCTTGTTCATTCAGTTATCTCATCACAAGCCGACAAACTAGAAGGACTTAAAGAAAACATAATTGTCGGCCACAAAATTCCTGCTGGAACAAATTCAAATTATGAACCTAAGTCCAAATTTGACATCCGTGATCCATTCAGTTTTTTCATGAAAACTTCACGCTAAGGGTTTATGAGCTTGGAACATATAGCTAAAAATTACCGTTTTTGTAAGCAAATAATCTCCAAAACTTCCTCTGATTTGGAGATTATTTTTAATTTAATTATTAGTAAAAAAATTCAATTTATTTATTTAGTTGGGCCGTATGGTTCAGGAAAAACTGATTTTACCAAAAAATTTGCACAAAAAATCGGGATAAAAGACAAAATTATTTCCCCGTCATTTAATTTTATGTTTGCCTACGAGAATTTAGTTCATATTGACCTTGACAATTTTTCATCAAAACTGGACGAATTTCAGGACTATTTTGAGCAAAATTTTGTTGTAATTGAATGGGCAAACAAGCTTGAGGAATTTTCTCAAAACTCAATTTTGATTAGTTTTGAGATAATCAGCACAGACACAAGAAAAATTCAATTTTGCTGAAACTAAAACAAAAAAGCCTATGAATTCATAGGTTTTTTAGTTTTTTGGCAATAATTTAACTCAATTTCCTAAGCTTGCTAGTTTGATGGCAAAAATTCACTTTTTAGTGAATCTAAATATGAAAAAACACCCGTAAATCCGGGTTTTTTTGTTGCTAAAATCTTAATTTTTGTTGTTTTAAAATTAACACTTTGTAAAAAAAAAAAAAAAATATTTGGTCTAAAATAAAATTATGTTATAATAATGCTCACTAAGAATAATTAATAAATTTTGTATTGAATTAAGGAGGAATTAGTTATGTTTTTTGCATGATAAAATCAGATAGTGCGAATTATCCATTATATTTTTAAATATGATGGAATGCCTTAAATTTACCCGTTTAGAAATCTTTAAATTTAAGGCTTTTGGTTATTGTTCTTTCAAAACTTCATATGTTTTTTTAGGCTCGATGCAAATAAAAACGAGTTCTCTATTTGCATTGAGTTTAAATAGTAGTTGTTTTTTATGATTTTTGTTGTTTTATCCATAGATTGATTTTGCCAGTGTTTTGACTAAAAAAGGTAGTTTAGACATTTTATAATTTTGCATTTTTAGTTAAGATTTTAGCTTTTTGTTAATAATTTAATTCACTTTTGGCTAAGGTTATTTTGTTTTAGAACCTGTTTTCAACTTTTAGATTTGCGCTTAATTTCAATTTTTGAATTAACAATTAAAAGATAAAAATTTACTTTTTCAAGGGACATTTTTGTCAAAAAAACAATAAAAAATGCAAAAAGGAAAATAATTGTTAAAACTGGGAAATTTCAAGGTCATTTTCCTAGTTCGCCAATGGTTGGTTGTCCATCTTTTCCCATATAAAATCAATTTCCGTTTCAGGCTATTTTGAGTCGATTATCACCTTGGTTTTCAATTATTTTTTCAATTGTTCAACTTAGAAAAAAAGTAAAAGATGCCATTAAAAAAGTAAATAATATCGATTTTCAGAAACTTTTTATATCCAGTTTTGAGTTTTTACCATTAATAAATGTTAAAAAAAATGGTAAAACCAAACTTAAAAGATGACTAATAATAAATTCTCAAAAAAAGTAATTATCAAGCGCTCAATTTATACCCAAATTTTTAGTTTTTGCCAAGTTCATTAACTCAGATTCACTAACATTTTGTTCAACTTTTATGCCTTGAAATTCAATGTCGTCCATAACAATTCCTGCATCAAAGCCAATTTGTGGAAAGGATAAAGCTAAAATTGAGCCCAAAAAACCGGGAATTACTATGTATTTTGCCCAATTTGTCCTATTAAAAATCATCAAAGATGCACAAATTAGAACGATAAGCCGACACAAATGGAGTGGTAGATATTCTCATTTATAGATATAATCATTAATTTCTAGTAAAATTGTTCGACTAATATATGAGAAAAATCAAATCAAAATACCAATAAAAATAAATCAATTTTTTATTCTATAAAATAAATTGACCTTAAATTGGATTTGGTTTTTGCGAATGTACCATGTTTCCAAATTTTTGCGGAAAAGATACAACACAACAATGCTTAGAAGACCTAGAATTAACCAAATATAGACTATAAAAAAATATGAATTTGCATCTAAATCACTTTTTCTTCAATCAAAATAAAACATTTTATTTTTTTAATTTCCATTAAAATAGATTTTAAGTGTTTTTAATTAAAATTTTTAGGTTTTTTGGTATAATTATATAATTATAATTAAATTTCTATAAATTTTAATTGACTAAATTTAAAAAAGAAAAAGCAAAAATGAAATGATAATAAAATTGCGAATTGCTATTTTTTCAATAATCTGACTATTTAAAATACGTAAAATACGGTCTGTTTGAAAAAAATATTATAAAAAAAAAGTCGAACTTTCTCCTCAATATAGAAGCGATTTAGTTTTAAGTTACTCAAAGTTTATTTTAAAATTATTTGGCATAAAAATTAAAGTTTTTGGTTATGAAAATTTACCAAAAAATGCATCGATTTTAATCTCTAATCAAAATCAGTTTTCTGACCATTTTGCATTATTTTCAGCACTTGAAAACCCATCAAAAGCTGAAGAAGATTTTAATCCAATTGTTAGTTTTTTTCTTGAAAAAAAGCGTTATTCCCGTAAAAATAAATGAATTTTTGGTTCTCTTGACTCACAGTTTTTAGCTGAAAATGAGCAAGAAAATGTAAAAAAGTTTCAAAATTTTTTAAAATCAATCCGCGAAAAACGTGCTTATGGAGTTATTTTAGCAAAAGAGAACTTGCACGACGCAGAATTAAATTTTCCAATTGAAATTTTTGAAATTATAAAAGAATCAGGTCTTGCAATTGTCCCTGTTTCAATTAAAGTAGTTAAAAAAAATACAGACAAAAATCAAACTAAAAAATTTAAAAATATCGAAATTTTCTTTCATAAACCTATAAAACCAGGTGCTGTTATTTCCCAGACAAGTAAATCCTTGAGTTTAGCCACAAAAAAAACTATTATTGATTTTTACAAAGGTGAAAAATAATGGATTACGATATAAAATTAGCTAATTTTTCAGGACCTTTAGAATTACTTTTAGATTTAGTAAGATCAAAAAACATTAATATTTTAGATATTGACCTTGTTGATTTAGCAACTCAATATGTAAAAATAATTCAAATTTTAAAAGAAAAAAACATCCAAATTGCCGGCGAATATTTAGTTATTGCTTCTACTTTGGTTCATTTAAAATCAAAAATTTTGCTTTTACCAAGCAAAGAAGAAAAATTAAAACCTGAAGATGAAAAAGATCGGCTTGAATTTTTAGCTCTACTATATGACTATCAACAAATCAAAAATATTGCAAATATGTTAAAAGAACAGCAAGAACACCGTAACGATTATTTTGAAAAAAATACCTCAGATTATACTGATTTTCGCAGACCTCCGGACCCAAGTCAACTTGATGGACACTCGTCAGTACATAATTTATATAAAGTGTTAAAATTAATGTTTGACAGAACAAAAGCCAAAAATCTTATCAAAATTAAAACCCAACAAGTCCAAGTCACAGCTGACGAGCAAAGTTTATGGTTAAAAAATCTGTTAAAAAATGAAAATGAAATAGATTTTGAATACTTATTTTCACTACCGACAATGAAACATTTTGTTATCACCATGATTTCAATGCTCGAAATGGCAAAAAAACAACTTCTACATTTAAAACAAGAACAACAGTTCTCAAAAATATCAATTTTCCGTGGGGGTTATGATGAAAACTAGAATTATTGAGGCAATTTTGTATCTTCAAGGTGAAAAAGGAGTTTCTTCCCAACAACTTCAGAGTGCACTTAAATTATCAAAAATTAATGAAGCTCGTAAACTTTTAAAAGATTTTTCAGTCGAATTCAACCGCCAAAAAAGAGGTATAATTGTTGTTGAATTTGCTGATATTTTCAAATTTGTTACCGCAAAAGATTTAAAACCTTTTATTATTGACTTTGTCGGAAATGAAAAAAAATACCGTCTAAGTAATGCAGCAATTGAGGTCGCCGCTATAATTGCCTATAAACAACCTGTAACAAGAAGTGTTATTGCCCAAATTCGTGGCGGAATTAATTCTGATTATATCGTAGGTTCACTGTTAGCAAAAGGAATAATTGAGGAGCTAGGAACAGCTCCGAGCCCTGGAAATCCTACACTTTATGGTGTAACTTCGAGGTTTTTTGACTATTTTAAACTAAGATCGGCCAAAGATTTGCCTAAATTTAAAGAATTTGATTTATTAGACATTATTGAAGATCCTGGCCAAAGCGAAAATTTTGATCTTTTTTCTTCTCAACGAGAAACTGAATAAAATTTTATGAAATATTTAGCAATTAATCGCGATGTTAACCTAGAAGACCAAAAGTTGATTTTTTTTAATTATGATTCTCCACTTGAATTAAGTAATTCTAAAATTATCGGCTTTGTTGGTAATAAACCTAATTCAATAAATGAAAACTATATTTTTAGTTTAGCATCAACTATTTCTGATCTTGTTAAGGAAAAAAACTATCAGAAAATTTTGATTAATAGTAGTTCCAACAATTTTGGAATAGCTTTTGCATCAATTTTTTACAATGCTTTAGCCTCTGATCCTAACAAAGAAATCTTAATTTTTGAAGAAAAATTTGGATATTCCCAAAGTTTAGCGCGTCATTATTTTATAAATAATGACTTTGATTTTTTTATAAATATTGAAGTTAATTTGTCAAATAAAAATTTAAATCTAACAGTTTTAACCTTTTATAAAAAAAACTTAACACTTTTGACGGCTGAAGAAGAAAAAAAAATCAACAAAACTGAGCAAAAACCATTTTTTTATAGAAGTTCACAAATTTATTTAACGCCAAAATTTCATATTAATTCAGACCATATTTTGAAATTTTACAGTTATTTTGACTTAGATTTCTACAAATTAGCAAATTTTTACCAGTTTTATGATTCAGAGTCAACCTTTTTAACTAATTTTTTAAAAGATCATTTTGATACTGAAAAAAGTAAATTTTTACCAATAAAAAAGAGTTTTCCGATTGAAAAAATTACAAGACAAGTTAGCGATAATTCAATAATTTGAAAAAAGATCACAACAAGTGCTAAATTTATGACAAATGTAATTTTTTGAGTCAAAAAAAACAAAATTATAACTGCAGTTCGTAAAAAACTTAACTTTAATATTATAAAAGATAATGATTTTCAGTTGTTAGTGCTTGATTTTCTTGAAAGAAATTGAAAAAATGGGAAATATTTTCTGATAAGTCATCAAGCTAATAACTACATTTCTGAGTTTATTGAGCAGAAATTTGGTGCTAAAATCACAAAATTTTGTGAATATAATGAGAATTCAGAAACTGAATTACTTAAAATTCGAGAAAAAACTAATGATGAAGTTGTTGTTATAACATCAAAAAGCGTTCATTTTGTTCCTAAAGTTTCTGAAAATTCAATTAAATACGGAATTAGCACTAAATTTTCTATTCTCTGGTATGTGAAAATTTTTGAATTTTACACCCAAAATAATTTAAATATATTCGAAATTATCCAAAAGATGAAAAATGAGTTAAATTTTGTTTTTCAATATAAGTACCGAATGAAAGCAACTCCATCAACTTTTGATAAAATTGTAAACTTGCTTGTAAATGAAAGTGACGCTCAATTTCGTCCACAAGGATACAACATTTCAAATTCAGATTCAGGAAAACATTCGATAAAATTAAAAGTTAATTTACAAAATAACGATTTTTACACACTAATTTACTTTAAACCAAAAGAAGAATTAACACTCTACACAAATTTTTTATCAAAAAATCACACCGAAAAAGAAGCAGTTTTTTTGGAAAACCTTCTTATTGATAAAGTTAAACTTGCAAATAAAAATCTAGTATCATCAAAAAACAATAAAGCGAAAGATTTTATTAAATTCGGGATTTTTATAACAACTATTATCGTAATTTTAATTCTTTTATTTTATAATTTCTACAACTCTAGTTTTGCAGACGGCTCGCCTACAAAAATTTTTGTTAAATTTTACGAGTTTTTTTTCAAATCTCGGGTAAATAGATTAGTTCTTCTTGGTGCAATTGCTCATTTTTTATTTTGAAATTTAACCTCAACCCTACAATTACGGCGGATTTTTAAATATCAGAAGGTAAAAACGAGATTTAGACACCTTTTTATCGCCACTTTTATCGCCACTTTTATGCAATTTTCTACACCATTTTCATTTGGTGGCGAAATAAGTTACTATTGATATTTGCAAAAAAAGAAATATCCACTGAAAAATATCAGCGCAACCTTGACATATAATGCCCTAATTCATCAAGTTTTTAATTTAGTTGTCAGTTTGATTTTAATTCCAGTTGGATTTATTTACTATCGCGATCTTTTTATTTTAGATTCTTGGGAAAAAATCATTTTCTTTGCTTGACTTGTCGTCAATATTTTTTTAAATGTTTTAGTTTTATTGATAATTATAATTATTTCTGTTTGGAAAAAATTGCAATATTTGCTGATTAAATTATTTGTTTCACTTTTAAATCTCAATTTTTTAAAAAAAATTGAGGACAGACAAAGATTAGAATACCGTTTTCAATTTTTAATTGATAATTTCAAAAACCATTTTATGGAAGTTTTGTCTAATAAAAAACTGTTGGCAAAAATACTTTTACTTTACAAATTACCAGTTTTTTTCATAAATTTCTCTTTTGTAATTTTAATTATCACTTTAAAAGAACAAGGTTTAGATCTAAGTAATATTAATTTTCACGATTATCTCAAGTTTATATCAGGATTTACGCTCTTACAAATTTCAAACAACCTCTCGCCTTCTCCGGGTGGAGTTGGTTCGGCCGATCTAATAACAAAATTAATTTTCAAAAGCTTTTTTGATGAAGCAAACTCTTTAAATTTAGATATTTTTAACTTTACAAATAGAATTTATACTTGATTTTTACCTTATTTATTATCAGCGATTGGAATTTTGACTGTTTGAGTAGGTGAAAAAAGAGTTGACCGTTACAAAGAAATCCAAAATACGATGCAAGAAAACTTAATTTTGAATTACAAACTAAAAAAACAAGACAGTCATATCTTTTTTTATGCTTTATTTTTTTGAGCAATTGTTGCTACCGGGATTCTAATTTTTGTTTTTGCGATTTAAGTTTTAGCTCAATTTGTGCAGCTTTTGCAATCATAGCACCATTATCAGTGCAAAATTCCCTTTTTGGAATAACAATTTTATAATTTTTTTCATATTCTTTAAATAATGCTCTAATTCCAGAATTTGCTGCAACACCGCCAACTAAAGTTAGAGTTTTTATATTTTTATTGCTATTTAAAACAGAATCAAGTTGCCTTTTTAAATATTTTATTATTGTTTCCTGAAAAGAAACAGCGATTTTTTGGACATTATTTAAATCAAGTTTATTTTTTTGCTTCATTTGGTTAGTAAAATTTATGACTTGAGTTTTTAGACCGCTAAAAGAAAAATCCAAAGGATTTGCAAGTCTTTTTGGCAAACTGAAATTGATTAACTCGCCAATATTTTGTCGATTTTGTTGTCAAATTTGGTCAATTTTAGGCCCACCTGGCAACACTAAGCCTAAATTTCTGCCAATTTTATCATAAATTTCGCCCAGAGCATCGTCAACTGTTGAGCCGATAATTTCAAGTTCGCTCTCGTTTTTAGCCAAAATTCACTGACTATGACCCCCAGAAATTAAAAGTGAAAGTGTTGGAAAAACAATTTCATCATCAATATTTGCTGACCAAAAATGACCTAAAAGATGGTTAACTGGAATCAAAGGCTTATTAAAATAAAGACTTAATGCGTTAGCAAATAAAAATCCTATTTTCAAAGCGCCCAATAATCCGGGATTATTTGTGTAGGCAATTGCATCAATTGAGGAAAAATCAACGCGTTTTTGCAATAATTTTTCTAAAATTATTGCTAAATTTCGCGAATGTTCGCGAGCAGCAAGTTCTGGAATTGTTCCACCAAATTTTTGGTGGAATTCAATTTGGCTAATTGTTAAAATTATTTCGACTTTTCCATCACATAAAAGCGCAACAGATGCATCATCATGAGAGGTTTCAATACCTAAAATTTTCATTTTTCTGCCTTTTATTTTTTTTATTTTTTTTATTTTATTATATAATATTTTATGATATAATTATAAAAATATGGGCCAGTACTCAAGAGGCTGAAGAGGACGCACTGCTAACGCGTTAGGGGAGTGAAATCCCGCGCAGGTTCAAATCCTGTCTGGCCCGCCAAAACCCTTTCGTTTTCGTTTTCTATTTCTTTTAAAGCATGATACATTAAAAAATAGTTTATATTTTTATTGCCTCCTTATTTTGTTTTTTATTTATAAATTGCGTGTTTCCATTTATTTATTAAATTATTTTTTTATGTTTTCATCCATGTTTAGTAAACTCCTTTCTTAATTTTTTATTTATGATATATTTTGTGGTTTTTTTGTAAAATCATGATTAAAACCTCCTTTCTAAATTTATAGTGATAATTAATTTTTTCTTTTTTTAATACATGTTTAGAATCTCCCTTCTAAATTCTTACTAATAAAATTCTTTTTATTTTTTGTAAAAACAAAGTTTATTATGTGTGTTTACATGCATTTTTAGATTTTCCTTTTCATATTTGTCTTTGTAAAATAAATTTTATTTTTGTCAATAACAAAATTCATTATGTATGTCTTCATGCATGTGTAAAATCTCCTTTCGTTATTATTAATTTATAAGTTATATTTTATTTTTGTGAATTACAAAATTCATTTATTTAATCTCTCTTCATTCTCAATAAAAAAGTCTATAAAAAATCTCTAATCTCTAAAAAATATCTATAATACAACTCTATAAAAAAAAGGCAAATTTTCATTTGCCTTTTTTAATTGTTTGGAATATAATAATTATCTATTTTCCTGAGTTTCCCAGTTTGATGGCAAAAATTCACTTTTTATTAAATACAAATATGAAAAAATACCCGTAAATCCGTGTTTTTTGACTCTAAAACCTTAATTTTTATTATTGTAAATTTAATCTTTTACAAAAAAAAAAAAAAATGCTTGGTCAAAAATAAAGTTATGTTATAATATGAGTCACTAAGAATGAATTAATAAATTTTGATATAAATTGAGGGGGAATTATTATGTTTTTTGTCGTATTAAAATAAGATAATGCGAATTATCCATTATATTTTTAAATATGATGGAATGCCTTAAATTTGACCGTTTAGAAATCTACAAATTTATGGCTTTTAGTTATGGCTCTTTCAAAACTTCACATATTTTTTTAGGCTCAATGTAAGTAAAAATGAGTTTTCTATTTACATTGAGTTTAAATAGTAGTTATATTTTTTATTATTTTTGTTATTTGACCATAAATGATTTTTGGCAGTGTTTTAACTAAAAAATGTAGTTTAAATATTTTATAATTTTGGGTAATGTTAAATATTTTGTGTTTTTAAAGTAAATTTATTTTGATAAAATTTATTATGAAGTGACCAAAATATGAAAAAACAGCAAAAAACATTATCCCCATTTGAGTTAGAAGCTAAAAAACTTGTTGACAAATACGCTGATTATAAAAAATAAAAAAGAAGATTTTCACAACGAAATTTCGCATATGTTTAAAACTTTTACTGAGGCGCTCTTAAGGGCGGAATTAAGCCAACATTTAGGCTATGAAAAAAGTAACCGAAGCAAAAAAGGCGTGCATAGGCCAAATAAGCGAAACGGATTTTCGGGTAAAACTGTGAATTTTAATAGTAATAATTTTCATCTAAAAATACCAAGAGATCGAAATGGCACTTTTGAGAACAAATTACTCGGTAAATACGAAACAAATTTAGGCGATATCGAAGAGCAAGTGTTTTCACTTTTTGCATCAGGAATGTCATATGAAAATATTGTTAACACAATAAAAAGCATCTATAAAAAAGAAATAAGTAATGCCTGAATTTCTTCAGTTACTGACAAATTATTGCCTGAAATTGAAAAGTGAAAATCGCGAAAAATTGAGAATTCCTATCCAATTTTGTACATTGATGGGATGTTTTTTAATGTTAAAGAAAACGCTGTTTTTGTCAAAAAATCACTTTATCTTATTCTTGCAATTGATTGGGACGGAAATAAAAAAGCACTGGGATTTTGGATTAAAAATACCGAATCAGCAAGTAATTGACTTGATGTTTTTAGCGAACTAAAAACTCGCGGGCTGGAAGATGTTCTAATAATTTCTTGCGATAATCTAAGTGGAATTACTCAAGCAATTGAAGCGGTTTTCCCGCAAACAGATGTTCAAAAATGTGTTGTTCACCAAATTAGAAACTCGCTTTTAAAAGTTTCTAACAAAGACAAAAAGAGTTTGTCCTTGATATGAAAAAGATTTATCAAGCGGCTAATCAAGAATTTGCAATGCAAAATCTTGATAAATTTGCGGAAAAATGAGGCCAAAAAATATCCTTCAATTATCAAGTCTTGGTATACAAATTTCGCTGAACTAACGACATTTTTTAAATATCCATATGAATTGAGGCAAGCAATTTATACCACAAATTTAATTGAGTCAATGAATAGAATAATTAGGAAAAATACAAAAACAAAAGGCGGAATTCAAAGTGTAAATTACCTTTCAAAAATAACTTATTTAACTCTCCAAAACGCATCTACAAAATGACAAAAGGTAAGAAATTGATTCATGATTAAAAAACAATTAGAAATTATTTTCCCTAATCGGTTAAATAATGTAAAATTAAATTAGATTACATTTCTATTTGAAAAATCCATAAAAATTTAAAACACAAGATTATGAACACACCCTAATTTTGCTTTTTAAATTAAAAAAGTGTCCAAAACACGGACACTTCCTAAATCGAAGATAAAAATGCAACGTATAGTATAATAATATTATACTTGCATTTTTTTATTTTTGGAGTATCATGGAAAAAAGAAAATTTAAACATTTTAGTTTTGAAGATTTAGTAAAAATTGAGTTTTTATTGCAGCAGAACAAAAGTATTAGATTTATTGCTAGGCAACTTAATGTTGCACCCTCAACTGTCTCAAGAGAAATTAAAAGAAATCTAAATGAATATGGGGTTTATGAAGCTAATTTGGCAATAACAAAAAGGCGAAAAAGATATTATCATAGGTATTATTTTAGATTTGTTGTGTTAGGAAAATATGACAAAAAAGTCCACGGAGTTAAAGCGACATATTTTTATATAGCAGAAAATTTCCCGAACATTGAAAGACCATCTTTAAAGACTGTTTTTAACTGAATTAAAACTAATAAATGGGTATTAGTTAGGAGTGACAGACTCAGAAAATATTACAAAAAAGGCGGAAAAAGAACCAGAAATGCCGTGCAAAGATTAGTTCCAGAAGGTTATGTAAAACCCATTTGAGCACGTGATAAATCCATAGATTCTAGGCAAGATTTTGGACATTGAGAGCTAGATTTAGTAGTTGGCAAAAAGGCTAGCGGACATGATAATATCTTAACTTTAGTAGAAAGAAAAACTAGAAAATTATTTGCTAAAAAGTGCGAAGCAAAAAATCCTAGAACCATCAATAAAGCCATCAAAGATCTTGCGAATGAAAATAATTTAGTTATCAAAACTATCACTTGCGACAATGGGATTGAATTTGAAGAAATTGCGATATTGGCATATTGATTAAAAGTAATAATTTATAAAGCAGAACCATATGCTTCATTTCAAAGAGGTTCCAATGAGCATGCCAACGGATTAATTAGAAGATTTTATCCAAAAGGTTTTGATTTCAACCTAATCAGTGATGATGATTTACAAAATACTATAAGTAAAATTAACTCAATGCCTAGGGAAATTTTTAATTGAAAATCCGCTTTAGAGGTCTTTAATGATAACTTAGTTATTTAAGATTTAAAAAAATCGCCAAACGGCGATTTCAAAAATATCTATGTGTTGCATTTATATTTTTAATTTGGGAAGTGTCCAAAACATGGACACTTTTTTAATTGATTAAAATAAAATAATTATCTATTTTTGAATAAAGTACCTGATAACTCTAACGAATTGTGCAACAAATGAAGATTCATTGTCGTATCAAGTGTATAGTTTGTATAATCTTTTACCATCAACTTCAACAAATTTTGTTAAGGTTGCATCAAAAATTGAACCATGTGTGTCCCCGATAATGTCGCTAGAAACAATAGGCTCGTCGCAATAATAAAAGGATTCGCTTTCGTATTTTTTAATAGCTTTATTAAGTTCTTCAATAGAAGGTGATGATTTTAATTCAACACTTAAGTCAACAAAAGAACCTGTAATTACCGGCACTCTTATAGCAATTCCGTCTAATTTTCCAGTTAAGGAAGGAACAACAAGACCAATTGCTTTTGCAGCACCAGTTGAAGAAGGCACTAAGTTAACAGCGGCAGCACGCGCTCTTCTTAGATCTTTATGTGGCGCATCTTGAATTCTTTGGTCGGCAGTATAAGCATGAACTGTTGTCATAAATCCATGGCTTATTCCAAATTCTTTTTCAAGCGCATTTACAAGTGGAGCAAGCGCATTAGTTGTACATGATGCAGAAGATAAAATTTTATCATTTTCATCAACAGTGTGGCAGTTTACATTGTGAACGATAGTTTTTACATCACTTCCAGCAGGAGCAGAAACTAGAACTTTTTTTGCCCCAGCATTAAGGTGTAAAGTAGCCCCAGCTTTTGATGCATAACGCCCTGTACATTCAAGAACTAAATCAATTTCTAGTTCTCCTCAAGGCAACATTTCAGGGTCTTTTTCTGAAAAAACGCGAATTTTTTTGTCATTGATTACAAGATAATTCTTGTCATCTTCTTTTAAAACGCTAACAGTTCCAGAAAATCTTCCTTGGGCAGAGTCGTATTTAAAAAGGTGAGCTAAGACAGATGCATCAGTCAGATCATTAATTGCAACAACCTCTAAATTTTCATCTTTAAGATCTAGAAGTTGGCGAAGTGCTAATCTACCGATTCTTCCAAAGCCATTAATTGCAATTTTTTTCATTTTTTTCCTCATTTCATTAGTCTAATTTTTTTTAAAAAAATTGACTAAAATTTTTTTTATAGTAAATTTTACCACTTTCTTACTAGTTTACTTTAAAATTTCAAATATTATTTTATTTTTGTATAAAATTTTAGTATAAAACCCAGAAAGGCTTATATGACTTATTCAGTTGAGAAACTTAAACTCTTAAAAGGACTTGAAGCTGTAAAAAAACGACCTGGAATGTATATAGGTTCAACAGACATTAACGGACTTCATCAATTAATCTGAGAAATTTTTGACAATGCAGTTGATGAGGTAATTGCTGGTTTTGCAAATGAAATTAAAGTGGTAATAAATGCTGACAATTCGGTTGAAATTAGCGACAATGGTCGCGGAATTCCAACTGAAATTCACAAAAAGACCGGTAAAACTGGTGTTGAATTAGTTTTTACAGAACTTCATTCAGGAGCTAAATTTTCTGATGAAATTTATAAAACCGCCGGCGGACTCCACGGAGTTGGCTCATCAGTCGTAAATGCATTATCGAAAAAAATGGAAGTTTTTGTTTCTCGTAACCAAAAATTGTTTTATACATCTTTTATTAATGGTGGAAAAATTGAAAATAGAACCCAAGAATTAGGTCCTAGCAAAATTAGTGGTACAAAAATAGTATTTTTGCCTGATTTTTCATTTTTTTCTCACAAAGAATATGATCCTGAAATGATAATTTCAAGGTTACAGGAAACTTGTTTTTTAGTTAAAAATTTAAAAATCGATTTTGTTGATCTAAAAAACGGTATTGAAAAAACTTTTCAGTTTAGTAAAGGAATTGAAAATTTTGTTGAATTTTTAAACAAAGATAACCAAAAAATTCATGACAAAATTATCGCTTTTAAAGAAAAAAGTCAAGAAATCATAGTAGAATTTGCATTTCAGTATGTTGATTCTCAACAGGAAAATATTATCTCATTTGTTAATAACGTAAAAACAAATTTAGGCGGAAGTCATGAAAATGGCCTAAAAGCTGGAATTGTAAAAGCAATTAATACTTATGGTCAACAAAATAATTTGCTGAAAAATAAGCAAATTTTTGACTTTAATGATGTAAAAGTTGGCCTTTCCTTAATTTTATCGCTGCGAATTCCTGAGCCAATTTTGGAATTTGTCGGTCAAACTAAAAATAAATTAGCAACAGTCTTGGCAAAAACAGTCACAGAAGAGGTCGTTTTTAGAAATTTAATGTCCTTTTTTATTCAAAATAAAGAAACTGCTCAAAAAATTATTACTTTTTTACTAAATGTTTATCAGCAAAAAGAAAAGTTAAAATTGAGTCTAACAGAAACAAAAATTTCTAAGTCAGTGGCCAAAGAAAAAAGGATTTTATCAGGAAAATTAACACCTGCTAATTCAAAAAAAGCTATGAATCGCGAGCTTTTTTTAGTTGAAGGTGAATCAGCTGGAGGTTCAGCAAAACTTGCGCGAAATCGTGAATTTCAAGCAATTTTACCGCTCAAAGGTAAAATTGTAAATTCACAAAAAACTCGACTGATCGAAGTTTTAAAAAATGAAGAAATTATCGCCATTATTAGCGCTTTAGGTACTGGAATTGGCCAGAATTTTAACCTTAAAAACTTAAATTATGGCAAAATCATCATTATGACTGATGCTGACAATGACGGTGCTCACATTCAAATTTTAATTTTGACCTTCTTGTTTTATCATATGCGTCCTTTGATTGAAAATGGCTTTGTCTACATTGCCCAACCGCCTTTGTACCGAATTAGTGAAAAAAATAAGAAAGACATTTATATTTGAGATGAAAAAGAATTCCATGAATATGTAAAAAAACATCCTAATGCTCAAATTCAGCGTTATAAAGGTCTTGGTGAAATGAATGCCTCCCAACTTTGACAGACAACAATGGATCCTGAAAAACGAATTTTAGAAAAAGTTCTTATCGAAGATCTTGAAAAAGTTGAGGAAAATTTCCGCATTTTAATGGGAGAAAGAGCTGATTTGCGTAAAAATTGAATTCAAGAAAATGTTGACTTTTCACTTGAAGATAGTTTTATTGACAATTTAAAGGAGCCAGTCTATGAGTAAAAATTTCGATTTAATCATTAACTCCAAGTTAGATCAAATTTTGGCTGAAAAATTTACGCGCTACTCAAAATATATAATTCAAAACAGAGCAATTCCAGATGTTCGGGATGGACTAAAACCTGTTCAGAGAAGAATTCTTTATTCAATGTGACAGCTTGGTCTAAAAAATACTAAAAATTACAAAAAATCAGCCAGAGTTGTCGGAGATGTAATCGGTAAATTTCACCCTCACGGAGATTCATCGATTTATGATGCGCTAGTTCGGCTGTCTCAAGAGTGAAAAATTAACATTCCACTTGTAGAAATGCACGGAAATAAAGGCTCAATTGATGATGACCCCCCCGCTGCAATGAGGTATACCGAAGTTAGACTAGCCCAAATTAGTGAACATTTACTTGTATTATTATCAAAAAATGTCGTAAATTTCTATCCTAATTTTGATGATAGTGAAAAAGAGCCCACAGTTTTACCAGCAATTTTTCCTAACTTGCTAATTAACGGGGCAATCGGAATTGCAAGTGGTTTTGCAACAGAAATACCTCCTCATAATTTAGTTGAGGTAATCCAAGCTGTAATTTTAATGATCAAAAATCCTTTAATTACAAACGCACAAATTTCCAAAGTTATTTTAGGCCCTGATTTTCCCACAGGCGGAATAGTTTATGGAAAAGCCGGAATTTTAGATGCTTTTGAAACCGGAAAAGGAAAAATCCAAATTTCATCATCATACAAAATTTCTGAAAAAAACAAGCAAAAAGTGATCGAAATTTCTTCTATTCCTTTTGGAATTTCAAAGGCTAACTTGATTCAGCAAATCGACACAATTCGCTTTGAAGAAAAAATTAGCGGAATTAAAGAGGTTATTGACCAATCTGATCAAAATGGTGTGCTTATTTTTGTCGAACTTGAAAAAGATGCAAACGCTGAATTAATTCTTAATTATTTGCTGCAAAAAACAGATATGCAAATTTATTATTCCTATAATTCAGTAGCAATTTGCAATAATTCACCAAAATTACTTTCAATTAAAGAAATGATTGCTTATTTTCTTGAGCATTTAAGAAAAGTTAAACTAGGTGAATTTAATTATGAACTTTTTAAAAGCAAAAAAAGGCTTGAAATTATAGAAGGATTTTTAAAAGTTGCCGATATAACTAATGAAGTAATTGAAATTATTCGTAAATCTGATAATTCAAAAGCGGGTGTAATTGCTGATTTAGTTAAATATCTAAATTTTACCGAAGTTCAAGCTGAAGCAATTGCTTCGATGCGTTTGTATAGATTGTCTAAAATTGAACAGCAGTCATTTTTAAATGAATCAAAAACTTTATCCCAAAACATTGAAGAATTTCAAAAACTTATTGAAAATAAAGAAGAATTTGATCTTCATTTAATTTCTATGTTAGAAAATTTTGCTAAGATATACGGTTCTCCACGAAAAACTCAAATAGTTGACAAAGAATTGCAAGTAAAAATTAACCATCAAGATTTAATTAAAGATGAACAGTTTTATTTTTGAGTTTCTAAGACCAGCCTTTTTAAAAAAATGAACATAAAAAATCATGCAGTCGAGGAAATTGAAAAAATTCAGTTACCATCAGAAGATTTTTTTATTTTTCAAGGTAAAATAAATCAACGTCAAAAAGGACTTTTTTTAACAAATAAAGGTGATGTTGGGATGTTGTTAGCTCATCAACTCGAAGAATTAACGCTAAAAAATAACCCAAATAACTTAAAAATTTCTCTTGGCCTTAAAAATGATCACGAATTAATTAACTCTTTTTTCGTTGATGACTTAGATTCCAATCATTTTTTGCTTTTTATAACTAAATTTGGTTATGCAAAAAGAATGCAACTAAAAGAAATAGCAAAAATTAGACCAAATAATATGATAAATTGCTTTAAACCCAAAGAAGGTGATGAATTAATTAACATTTTTTTAGAAAATAAATTAAAAAACATCGTTTTAATCACGTCACAAAATCGCGCACTAAAAATAAGTGCTTCAGATGTTCCAATTTATGGTCGTATTTCCTCAGGTGTAAAAATTTTAAAACTTCAAAAAAATGAAAAAATTGTTGCATCTGTTTTAATTGATTCTTCTGAAGAAATTGCAGTTATTGATAATTATTCTCGTTTTGAAAAAATTGCGACAGAAAAGCTTCATTTTGGTAATAGAACAATTGCTCCTAAAAGTTTTGATTCAAAACTTGATTTTTCTATAATTCCAAAAAGTGTCGAAATTTATAGTGAAAATTTGCAAGTTTTCGATTTTGACATCACTTTAAAGGTTGTTCCAGTCCGAAAATTTATCAATTTTGACCCTAATCCTAAAAAAAATTATAAATTATTTTTAACGACTGATAAAAATAATGAAAATTTACCAAATTTTATTGAACAAAATCAAGCAAATTCTAGTAAGATTTTAAAGACTAAACTTCAAGAAATAAGTGAAATTGACATAAATTTAATTCTTGAAAAGATTGAAAAGGAATAAACAATGGATAAAAATTTCTATAAAAATTCGCTCAATATATTTTCCACAGATTTCTCAATGAAAGCTAATTTGCCTCAAAAGGACAAATTTTTTACTGAATTTTGAAAAAATGAAGACATTTATCAAAAAATTTTAAAAAAAAATATTAATAATCCAAGATTTATTCTTCATGACGGACCCCCTTATGCAAATGGTGACATTCATATTGGCCATGCGCTTAATAAAGTTTTAAAAGATATAATAGTTCGATATAAATCAATGTCTGGTTTTTATTCACCTTTTGTCCCAGGTTGAGATACTCACGGTCTTCCAATTGAAAATAAAATTATTAACCAAATTGAGACAAAATCAACATTAGAAATTCGCCAAAAAGCCAATGATTTTGCTAATTCACAAATTTTAGTTCAAAAAAAACAGTTTGAAAAATTGAATTTATTAACCGATTTTAGCCAAATTTATCAAACAAACGACCCGCATTATGAAGCAAAGCAGCTCAAATTATTTAAAAAAATTGCTGAAAAAGGTCTAATTTATCGTGCTTTAAAGCCAATTTATTGATCTCCTTCAAGTCAAAGTGCCCTAGCTGAAGCCGAAATTGAGTATCTAAATCACCGTTCTCCTTCCATTTTTGTTGCTTTTGAGGTTAAAAATGGCAACAATTTTGTAAAAAGTGGCGATAAAATCATTATTTGAACAACAACCCCTTGAACACTAATTGCAAATGCAGGAGTTGCTGTTGGTTTAAATTTTGACTATGTTAGAGTAAAAGTTGGATCAAATTTTTACATTTTAGCAGAAAAATTATTACAAACATTATCCTCAAGTTTTGACTGAGATTCTTATGAAATTATTGACACATTTTTAGGAAAAAACCTTGTAAATATCGAGTATTTTCACCCTATTTTTGACAAAGTTTGCCCTATAGTTTCAGGTCACCATGTTACTTTGGATGCTGGCTCGGGTCTTGTTCATCTTGCGCCACTTTTTGGTGAAGATGACTACTGGATTGGTCGAGAAAATGATCTTGAAATGGTTATGCACGTTGAAGATGATGGAAAATTTAATGAAAAAGCAGGACAATTTTCTGGTCAATTTTATGATTCAGCAAATAAATCAATAACCGAATATCTCAAAGAAAAACAATCACTTTTAAAATTAAATTTTATCACCCACTCATTTCCGCATGATTGGCGAACATTAAAACCCGTAATTTATCGTGGTACACCGCAGTGATTTGTTTCTGTTGAAAAAATTAAAAAAGAGCTTGAAACAGCGATAAATGAAATTGAATTTCCTGAAAAATGACTCAAAAACCGCTTAACAAAAATGATAATTGACAGAAAAGACTGACTAATTTCGCGCCAGAGAAGTTGAGGAATTCCGCTGATTATTTTTTATGACAAAAATAAAAATCCTGTCCTAGATAAGCCAGAAATTTTTGACCATATAATTTCACAAGTTCAAGAATTTGGCTCTTCAATCTGATATCAAAAAACAGCTGACGAACTTTTGCCTCCTAAATATCAAAATTTAGGTTGAACAAAAGAAAACGATATTTTGGATGTCTGATTTGATTCAGGGGTTAGTTTTCTGGCCGCAAATATTAACAACGAAAATCCTCCTTTTGATATTTATTTAGAAGGATCTGACCAGTATCGCGGCTGATTTAACTCATCTTTAATAAATTCGGTGATATATTTTGGTTTTTCACCTTATAAAAAATTACTGTCTCATGGTTTTGTCGTTGATTCAAAAGGGAACAAAATGTCAAAATCAAGAGGAAATGGAGTTGATCCGCTTGTAATTTTGAATAAGTACGGTTGTGATATTTTTCGACTTTGAGTTGCAAATAGTGAATATTATAATGACATTGTTTATTCAGAGTCAATTTTTGAGCAAAATGTTGAAATTTACCGTAAAATTCGTAACACAGTTCGATTTTTAATCACAAATTTAGCAGATTTTGAACCAAAACAATATGAATTAGAAGAAGTTGACCTATTTATATATAATAAAATTCAAAAGCTAAAAAACGAAATAATTCAGTATTATGATGAATATCGCTTTGTTCGTGTTGTAAAAATAATTAATAATTTTATAATTGAATTTTCTAATTTTTATCTTTCAATTGTTAAGGATATTTTGTATGCTGATTCAAAAAATTCAGCAAAAAGACGCTCAATTCAATACGTTTTTTATGAACTTTTATTGGTTTTAAATATTGCAATTGCGCCAATTATGCCAACAACAGCCGAAGAAATTTACCAATTTGTTCACAAAAGTGAAAAGCAAACATCAATCCACTTGGAAAATTTCTTTAAAAAGTCTAATTTTGATCCAAAATTAGATGAAAAATGAACTGAATTTTTTGATGTCAAAAATTCTGTTTATCAACTAATTGAGCAAAAAATTCAATCAAAAGAAATAAATCGCTCAAATGAAATTGCTGTTGTTTTAGATTCTAATTCCTCAAATTTTCTAAAATCACTTGATCTTGTGAAATTATTAATGGTTGCAAAAGTCGAATTTAAGGACAAAACAAGCATTTATAATCTTAATTGACCTAAATGTCCAAGATGTTGAAACCATTTTGAAACAATCCGGGATGTTTGTGACCGTTGTTTTGAGGTTTTGAATGAAAACAAAAATTAACCTCGTTATTAAATATATTAATTCAAAATATATTAAAATCGGCAAAAAACGCTTATTAATAAACATTTTCATTGCTTTTTTAGTTATTCTCGTTACTCTATTAATTGATCAACTAACAAAAAATTTAATTTTTACCTATGAAGAGTATAGAGAATCAACCGATAAAGGGTTTGTCAAAATTATTTCATGAGGTTTTATTGGTTTTCGCCCACTTTTGCATCAAGGTGTAACTTCGGGAATTGATAATATTATTGGTTTTACAGGTATTCATATTTTTGCCTTTTTATTAAGTTTGTTACTTTTGATTTTGATTCCCTTTTCAAAAAAATACTCCTTAACAATTTTTATGGCCATATTATTAGGTGGGAATTGAGGTAACGAAATTGACCGAATTTTGGATGATAATCATGTAAAAGACTTGCTTTTTTTGCCATTTGTAAGGTCAAGTGGGACATTTAATTTTGCAGATATTTTTATTTTTGTCGGCCCCATTGGAATTTTTATTGTCTCTCTTTACGATCATGCTCAACCTTGAATTTCTAAAAAACTGAAAAATAAAATCTTTAGAAAAAGAAATAAAAATTAAAAAACGCTGTAATTTACAGCATTTTTTCGCAAATAACACTAATAATTTGTTAAAATAGCTGAGTTTGACAGTTTGAGGGCAAAAATTCACTTTTTAGTGAATCTAAATATGCAAAAATGCCCGTAAATACGGGTTTTTGATTGTAAAATCTTAATTTTTATTATTTTAAAACGAACCCTTTGAAAAAAAAAAAAAATGTTTGGTCAAAAATAAAATTGTGTTATAATAACTCTCACTAAGAATGAATTAATAAATTTTGATATTGAATTAAGGAGGAATTAGTTATGTTTTTGCTATAAAAAAATCAGCAAATGCGAATTATCCATTATATTTTTAAATATAATGGAATGCCTTAAATTTACCTGTTTAGAAATCTTCAAATTTAAGGCTTTTAGTTATTGTTCTTTCAAAACTTCATATATTTTTTTAGGCTCATGTAAATAAAAACGAGTTTTCTTTTTGCATTGAGTTTAAATAGTAGTTGTATTTTTTATGATTTTTGTGAGTGTTTTAGCTAAAAAAGGTAGTTTAAATATTTTGTAATTTTGCTTTTTTAAAATTGTCTCATCAAACTGTGAAACTCGTGAAATTAAAAAAACGCTGTAATTTACAGCATTTTTTACAAATAAGACTAATAATTGGTTAAAATAGCACTAATTTTTCCGTCTCAAATATTGGTGCTTTCAATTTTAACATCGATAAATTCGCCTAATTTAAATCTATGTTTTTTATTGTATAAACAAAAATTATCTTCTGCTAACACATAAGGATCATTTTCGCTATCAGGAAGAGTTTTATTAATTATTAAGGCGTCAAACATTCCGTCAATTTCAACAAAAAATCCGGATTTAATAATAGAAGTTATTTGTGCTCTAAAGGATTTTCCAATCAAATTTTGGACATATTCAGCTTTTTTTATATTTATAATTTTTCTCTCTAAATTAAATGCTTTTTGTTCTAATTCGGTTGTTGTATAGGAATTTTTTTCCAAAATTTCCTTATAAGTTTCAATGTCATCATTTTTTTGAAATAAAAAGTTATGAATAATTCTATGCAATAATAAATCAGGATAACGACGGATAGGGCTAGTAAAATGACTATAAAAACTAGCTGCAAGACCAAAATGTCCTTCGTTTTCAGTGCTATAAATTGCTTTTTGCATCGTTCTTAAAATTGAATATTTAAGAAAATTGTCGTTATTTTCTAATTTTATTTGATTAATTTTATGTGCAAACTCTTTAGAACTAGGATTTAATTTTAAGCTGTGTTGTATGCCTAAAGATTTAATAACTTGATTAAAAATTGTTATCTTTTCAGGATCAGGGTTTGCATGAATCCTGTATAAAATCGGAATTTTTTTCTTGGTTAAAAACTCCGAAACATTTTCATTTGCCCTAATCATGAAATTTTCAATTAATTCTTCAGAAATTCCTCTTCGTTTTAGTTTTAGGGATTGTGTATATCCTTCTTGGTCTAAAATAATTTTAACTTCATCAAGTGCAAGGTCAATATATCCTTGTTTTTTCTTGAAATTTGACAAAATAGTGTTTAAATTTAAACACTTTTTTAACATATTTTCTAAATCTGTATCACCAAATGAAAATGAACCAGCAAAAAAATTATTTACTTTTTCATAAGTTAGACGCCATTTTGAATTAATTATAGAAGGGTAAATTTTAATGTATAAATTTTCACCCTTTTTATTTATAAGAGATTCCATTGTGATGGTAAATCTGTCGACATTAGGCATCAAAGAGCAAATTCCGTTTGATAATTCTTCGGGTAGCATAGGAATTACCATGTGAGGCAAATAAATTGAAGTTCCCCTTTTTTGGGCTTCAATATCAATTGCTGAATCCTGTTTTACATAATGGGCTACGTCTGCAATATGAACTTTTAAGAGAAAATTTCCCTCTTTTGTTTGTTCAATAGAAATGGCATCATCAAAATCTTTTGTATCGTCGCCATCGATTGTTACCACAAGTTCATTTCGTAAATCTACTCTGTTTTTGTCGATATTTTTTATTTCTTGTTCAATTTTTGAAGATTCAGCTAGAACTTCTGTGCTAAATGTATCAGCGATTTCTGATTCAATTATAGGAATTTTTACATGTAAAAAAGGCTCTGATTTGTGTCCAATTTTTTGAATAACATCTAGTTTTAGCACATTTTTTTGATAATCAATAATTTTTACTTTATAAAAATTATTGATTTCTAGATCTTGAGTTGAATTTCAACGAAAGAAAAAATTCCCCTTAAAATTAATAGGTTCAAAATCTCAAAATTTATCGTTTTTAACAACTTTTCCAATTAAAAACTTAGTGTTTCGCTGAATAATTTTAGTAACAACACCGAAAAATTGATCACTTTTGAATCTGTCAACATAAATATTAATTTTGACTTCATCGCCCTCAAGAGCATTTGCAGTAAATCTTCCGGGTATAAAAATATTATTTTTTTGGGCTGGATTTTGTTTATCTTCAACAAAACCAAACGAGGATTGGGTAGCACGGAAAATACCAACCCGAGTTTCTATAAATTTAGGTCAATAATATTTGCCTTCTAGGGTTTTGAAAACCTGGAAATTTTCAATTAAAGCGCTTATTTGGTGTGTCAAATGTTGATTTAAGTCAAAAGGAACGTTAAATTTTCTAACAATTTCAATAAAAGTCTTTTCGTTTTTAAGAAAATTTTTGAGTTTTTCTTGAGATATAATTTCCATGAATTTTACAACAACCTAATTACTAACGATAGAGCTAAAAAAATAAAGCCCAATATAAACATTGCTCATTTTGTGAACTTTTTGATACCACGTTCTTTTGATACTTGGAATAAATCCAAATCACTCGAACCGATTAGCGCTCCTGAGAATGAGTTTGAATGTGGTGACATAATTAGCGAAACTAAAACAATCAGGAAACCAAAAATCGCAATAAAAATAACTAAAACTGTTTTTAACATGATTAACAACCAAAAATAAGTTAAATTATACTATAAAAAGCTAATTTCTAAGCCAAAGTTTTCAAAAAGAAAATTAAAAACTTAAAAAAATTAGAAATTTTATTAAATTCTTTTACTTCAACAATAATATTTTGTTTTTTAAGTAAGTCAATGTGATTCAAAAGCTTGTTTAAAATTTTACCTTTAAAAAATAAATTGGTTTCATACTGAAAAAATAAAGATCTAGCATCTAAATTCGATGTCCCAATCATTCCGATATTATCATCAATAATTATTGCTTTTCCGTGAAAAAAGATTTCCTTAAAAAAGTAAATTTTAGCACCTTTTTTAAACAGTTTGTATGCAAAATAGTGATTAAAAGTTTTGATCAATAAAATGTCATTTCTGCCTGGTATAAAAATTTCTACCTCTATTTTTGCAAGTAAAACGTCCTTAAGTGCGTCAATAATTTTTTGTGTTGGCACAAAATATGGCGAAAAAAGCTTAATATTTTTTTTGGCCGAATAAATACTTTTTAAAATAAAGCCCTCAATTAATGAGTCGGGTAAATTTGGTCCATTTTGAATAACAACGCCTAAATTTTTTATTTTAGTAGACTGGATGCTGTTTTCTTCAAGTTTGCAAAAATTATTAATTTCAGATTTAGAAATATTTTTTTTACCTCACTTTGACCAGTGAAATAGGAAATTTCGGCAATAGCTTTCGACAATTTCGCCTTCAAGTCGAAGATTTAAGTCCATTCAGTATCCATAATTTTTATCAAAACCTGAGTATTCTTCAGAAATATTATTTCCACCAGTATATACAATTTTTCCATCAATTAGAAAAACTTTTCGGTGGTTTCTATAAAAACTTTGACCTGAAATAAAAGGTACTTTGAAGGCATTAAACAAAAGAACTTCAATTTTTTGACTTCTTAATTCAAGTCATTGCCGTGTTTTTATGTAGTAAGTACCAAAAGAATCGACGATAATCTTAACTTTTACACCTTGTTTGCGCTTATTAATTAGCAATCTTTTTAATTTTTTTCAAATAAAGTCGTTTTTTACAATATAAATATCAATAAAAATGAATTTTTTTGCCTTTTGAATGTCGTTAAAAAGTTTTTCAAAAAAACTATGACCATCAACAATTAAATCGCCGGTAAATTTTTGAACAGGAGATAAAAAATATTTACTTGAATAAACCAATAAATCTCGATCAGTTTTAGGAATTTTTTCTAACAACTTTTCATCAGTTTTACTTGAGCCAATAAAATATTGATATTGTGAAAAATAATGCTTAACATTTTGGTGATTTGAGTATTTTCGCCCTAAAAAAATATAAGCAATTGGTCCGATTATTGGCAAAATAGAACAAGCGATCAGCCATGAAATTTTTGCTTCATGTCTTCTTCTTTGTAGCAAAATAAATAAATTAAAAAGCGAGGTAGAACTATAAACTGAAACAAGTGTTAAAATCGCGATTCAATCAAGATTTCTAGACAGAAAAACATATATTATGTAAATAGTTCCGCTAAAACCCGCAAGGAAAATTAATAAAAAAAAATAGTAAAAAATCCATTTTGCTCTTTTGAACATTATGGTATAATTTTACTATATTTCTGAACTTTCCTTTTGATTTTCGTTAAGTTTTTCGGTAATTTGCTCCTTTATTTCATTAAATAATTTTTCATTATTTTCAAGTAACAGCTTCAAATTCATTTTTCCTTGAGCAATATTTTCGCCATTGTATGCAAATCATGATCCTTTTCTGGTAAGAATTCCTAATTCTTCTCCTAAATGAATAAGTTCAGCAGATTTTGAAATACCTTTTGCAAAAACAATTTCAACTAATGCTGTTTTAAACGGGATTGCAAGCTTATTTTTAACAACTTTTATTTTTACGCTATGCCCTGTTATATCATTTCCTGTTGAAATTTGTTGGACTTTTCTAACATCAAGACGAATTGAAGCGTAAAATTTTAGCCCTCTTCCACCTGGGGTTGTTTCTGGGTTTCCAAAAATTACTCCTACTTTTTCACGAATTTGATTAATAAAAATAACTGTTGTACCGTTTTTATTTAATGATGCAGTTATTTTTCGAAGCGCTTTTGACATAAGTCGTGCTTGCGCCCCAATTACTTGATCTTTCATTTCGCCTTGCAATTCTGCCATTGGCACTAAAGCGGCAACCGAGTCTACAACAATCAAGTCAATAGCTTTTGTTTTTGCTAATGTGTCGACAATATCAAGAGCTTGTTCACCTGAATCTGGCTGAGAAAGAATTAAATTATCAATATCGATTCCTAAATTTTTTGCATATTGAGAATCAATTGAGTGCTCAGCGTCAATAAATGCCGCAATTCCGCCGCGCTTTTGAACTTCGGCAATCGCATGCAAAGTAATAGTTGTTTTTCCTGATGATTCAGGGCCGTAAATTTCAATAATTCTACCTTTTGGGAATCCGCCAATTCCCAGAGCCATATCAATGGCCATACTTCCAGAGGAAAAAACTTCAGTGTCAATTGGTGGTTTTTCACCTAAAACCATGATAGATTCATTTCCAAATTTTTTCTTAATATCACTTAAAGCTTGTTTTAATAGTGATTTGTCGTTTATTTCAGTCATTTTTGTCCTTTTTAAATATTGGGTTAAATAATTTTCTTGTTTTTTCTTATTTTAAGTTAATTTTTTTTGTAAAAAAACCTCAAAAGTAGGAAAAATCGACCAATTTTCCTATTTTAAGAAAAAATTAGCAGTTTTTCTTAAAATATTACGCTAGGGCGGAAAAAGAAACATTTATTTTTGTCCTAGCAAGAATTATTAGCTTAAAATCCTAAAAATCTAATAAAATTTATAGTATGAAAAAAATTTCCATTGGTTTTACTAATAAATCTTTTCGCAACGATTCACAATTTATTCAAGAAAAAGTTTATAATGGAATGAATCATCAAATTGATTATTCAATTTTATCAAATTTTGATTTTGTTCCAAAACTAATATCTGATTCAAAAGAAGTGATTATTTGAGAATGAATTGAAGGATCTAATGTCGAAATTACCACTGAATCGCTTGAAAAAATCGCCTGTCAATTAAGGGCAATTCATAATTCAAATTTAGTTTTTCCGCCATCTAACCATGCATTTCGGGTAGAACAATATTTAAAAATTCTAGCTGAAAAAGGGATAAAAAACCCTACAATCGAAAAATATAACCCATTTATCAATGAAATTTTGGTAAATATGGACAAAACCAAACCACTTCATAATGACTTGTGATTAATGAACATGGTTGAAAAAGACAAAAAAATTTATTTTTTAGATTGAGAATATGCATCAAAAGGCGACATACATTTTGATCTTGCATATTTTATAGAATCTGCAAGGTTAGATGATGACCAGGAAAAAATTTTTCTTAATTTCTATGGAAAACTAAATTATAAATTAATATTATTACACAGAATTTTCGTTCTTTACCTTATAATTTTATGAGTAAATGCACAAGAAACTAAATACTTTGACGACACCCCTTACATGGAAAAATTAGATAATTTATACGAACAATATAAATTATGAAAGGAATAAAATGAGATTTATTGATCAAGTTTCAATAGAAATTCAAGCAGGTAGGGGTGGTGATGGGGTAATATCATTCCGCAGAGAGGCTCATGTTGATAAAGGTGGGCCAGATGGCGGAGATGGTGGTAATGGAGGTTCTATTTATTTTATTGGAGATTCTGGTCTAAATTCGTTATTTCCGTTTTATCAAACTAAAAAAATTTTCGGAAATAACGGCGAAAATGGTAGATCAAAAAATAGGACCGGAGCTAATGGCAAGGATATTTTTGTAAAAGTTCCCCTTGGAACACAAGTGTTTTCAAAAAACACTTTGATTTGTGATGTAGTAACTCAAAAAAAATATTTGATTGCCCGTGGCGGCAAAGGCGGTCAGGGCAACACCCGTTTTAAGAATTCAAGAAATAAAGCGCCCCGAATATCTGAAAACGGTGAAGAAGGTCAAAAATTAGTTCTTCAACTTGAACTCAAAGTCATGGCTGATATTGGTCTAGTCGGTAAACCAAATGCCGGAAAATCGACACTTTTATCATTAATTTCTAACTCTAAACCCAAAATTGCTAATTATGAATTTACAACTATTGTTCCGCAACTGGGCATGGTAAAATCTTACAATGATTCATTTGTTGTCGCGGATTTACCCGGTTTAATTTCAGGAGCAAGTTTGGGAAAAGGAATGGGAATTGTTTTTTTAAAACATATCGAACGTTGCCGGGCAATTGCTCATGTGATTGACTTTGGTAGCCCAGAAAAAAACCCGATTGATGATTTTAAAAGTATTAATGCCGAGCTAGCTAATTTTAGCCAAAAATTACTAAAACTAAACCAAATAATAATAGCAAATAAATCTGATTTACCCAGTTTTAAAAAAAATTTTGAACTTTTTCAACAAGAATTTCCCGAAATTCCCGTAATTGAAGCCAGTTTGATTTCAAATAACAGTGTTGAAATTCAAAATATTAAGAGAAAAATGTTTGAACTTATTTTGCAAGCAAATCAAACCGAAAATATTGAACAAACAGAAGAAAAGGAAGATTTTGTTGAATATAATCTTGAGGCACCATTTCTAATTACTAATAAATTTCCAGGATTTTACGAGGTTAGTGGTGAGTTAATTAAAAAAATAGTTAATAAAATACCATTAAATTCTCAGGAAAATATTTTTAGATTTAACTCGAAAATTAAAAATATCGGCTTGTGAAATGAACTTTTAAAACTAGGAATAAAATCAGGGGACACTGTTAAAATTTATAATTTTGAATTTCAATGAAGTTAAAATATTTTGACCTTTATTAATTTTTTTGAGCTAATTTAATTTAATTTTTACAGGAGATATAAAAATGGATGATTTCCGTAAACCTGCAAGATCATTGCGTAAAAAATTAAAAGATCCATCAGAATGGACATTTGTTCAAAAAAAATCACTAGTTGCTTTTTTATTCCTATACCATAAAACTAATAAACTCCATTCACAAAAAGAAAAAGTTTATGAAACTTTAGGAATTACAAATAAAAATGATGATTTACCAATTTCAGCGATTGATAGAGCTCTTTCACTCTTAGAACCTAGATATACCAAGCTTTTAATCAAAGAATTTATTGATAATGACCGTAACTGAATTAAAAAATACTGGTCTAAATCAACATATTATAAAAATATGCACAAAGCAATCGACCAATTTATTATAATTTTAAATCTTTAGTTTATGAATTTAGATCTTATTCCAAGCCAAAGCCCTGAAATTCAAATTGCAAGAAGCTATGGCCAAATTTCTTTTAATTATGCATCAAATTCATCACCTAATGGAATTAGACAATTTGTAAAAATCGAGCGCGACATTGTTTCAAACAGATATACAGTAATTGTTACTGTTTTTTCAAAAATACCGGGAAAAGTGGATGTTTATGTTCAAGTAAATAATTCAATTCCTGCAGGCCCAAAAGTTTTAGATTTATTGCCCGAGCGATTTAATCAAGCAATTTTTACTTTTGGCGGCCTTGATGGCGAAAAAAGTAAGGATAATGCTGACAAATTTCAAAAAATAGATAATATTTTAGTGTATTTGACAAAACATAACGAGCAACAAATGATGCTTGACAATGTGGTAAAAATCCGCAACTTTTCAGATGTACGCAAAGAATATTCTATCCAAAATCAAGGGATTGGCTTTAAACTATTAAAGTCAATAAAAATGGCAAATTTAGGAGCTGATGCCTCGCTTGAATTTTCTAAAACTTATGAAAAAATCGACGAACAAACAGTTTATTTTTTCCCTGTTAAATTTATTCAAGAAAAACATAATATAAATATTTTTAAGGTTGGGGTTGATCCTGAGACTTTTCATGCCGGAAATATCGATCGCCAGATCAATATTTCTGACTTAAAATTGACAAATCTGCCAATAAAATCAGCCACAGCAGCAAAAAATTTTTTAAATTTATCCTTCCAATTTCGCCCAGATATCTATAATAAAAACACAAAACCTGAAATTGTCGAGGGAAAATACATAATTGGGGATATTTTTATAACTTCAAGTACCTTTTATGATTCAAAAGAACGGGTTGTTTTTAGTGGAAATTCACAAATTTCCCAACAAGGATTCATTATTCCTTATAATTTTTCAGGATACTTAAATCCAAAAGTTGAAATGTCAATTAATTCTGATTTTGAAAAAATCAGTGTTGGTTTTTCGCAACAAATACACAAAAAATTGATTGACTATGAAAAGAAAAAAGGAATTTACCGTCTGAAAATCACAAATTATCCGACTCCTTTTATAAAATCTGACGAAATTAAAATTTCTAATCAAGATTTTAAATATGTTGCAACTAATTTTTTAACAATTGAGCAGCTCAGAGATCTTTCTTTTACTAATTTTAAAGAGGATGAAGAAAATCAGTTAGAAGAATAGATGCAAATTACTGCTAAAATTTTATCAGGTCTTCTTGCAACAGGAATTATTGTCGGCGGCGGAATTCTAGGTTGATACTTGTATAACTCAAGAGTTGAAAAATCACTATCACCCTTAAAAAAACAACTAGATTTTGAAGTCAAAAATGAGTCAGAATACAAAGAAAACGATGTTTTTCCCAATATTTATGCCAATGATTTTTACGATACAATAAAAGTAAAACAAGGAAAAGTTTATATTGATGAGTGACTAGTTGAAAATGTTATCAAAGAAATTATTTCAAAAGTTAAAGTATCATTTGGATCTTTGAATTTTCGGTACAAAATTGATGAAAATCAGCAAACAATTTATATAGAAATTCTCTGAAAATATAAAAAGAATAAATTAAATCGAAATTATAAAATTAGCCTATATCAAGATATTTAGTGCTAAATTGTAAAAAAATAAAATAATAGTATAATTATTTTTGTCATATGCCAAAAATAATTGCCCACATTGATATTGATACTTTTTTTGTCTCATCAGAAATTAGACTTGATCCAACATTACAAGGCCAGCCAATTGCTATTTCTCGAAAAGAGGATTTTGCAATGGCTGTTTCTATTTCTAAAGAGGTCAAGCAAAAAGGCTTCAAAATCACAGATAAAACCATATATATTAAAAAAAAGATCCCAAATTTGGTCGTAATCGAACCAAATTTGGCTTATTATCGCTTTTTGTCAAGGCAATTTTTTGATTTTATCACTAAAAACTTTACAAAAAAAATTGAAATTTACTCAATTGACGAGTGTTTTTTGGATTTGACTGATTATTTTCGAGAATTTAAGACAATTTATCAAATGTTGCACTATATTAAGAAAAAAGTGCACAAAGAACTTAAATTACCAATTTCAATCGGCGTTGCTCATAATAAATTATTAGCAAAAATGGCCACAAATTTAGCCAAACACACACGAGAAAAAATCACTGTTATTTCAAGGGATAAAATCAAACCGCTTATTTATTCCCAAAAAATCGAAAAACTTTTTGGAATAGGAATGGTCACGGCTCAAAAACTAAAAAACATTGGAATTTTTACCATCAATGATCTAGTAAAAGCTGGAGTTGATAATGAAAAAATTATTCAAGTTTTAGGCGTTCAGCGTTATGGATTTTTTCAATCCTTGACTTCAACAGGTGACAATATTGTTTCAAACAAGCCTGAGAATTTTAAAAGTGCCTCACATTTTCGCACTTTTTCGCCTTATGCTAGTCCAACAAAAACAGAAACTCTACTTTTAATTTCAGAATTTTTACCAAGTTTGGTCGCCAAACTAGACCAGTTTAACAAAGGGGCAAACCGTGTTGAAGTATATTTTAAGCTAAAAAACAAAGAACAAAACCGTTTTTTTACAGATTTATCTCAACCTTCAAATAATTATGATTTGTTGTACAATAATTTAATTGCACTTGCAAACAAAATCGATGATTTTTCATTATTATTAGGGTTTGGAATTTGTTTGTCAAAAATTTCTGATTATGATATAAGTATGTTAAATACAAGTCCAAAAGTTAAGAATATTATTGCAAGTGTAAATAAAAAAATAGGTTTGAAAAAATTAGTTGTGCTAAAATCATTTAAAAATTAGGCCATTTAAAGCAATGAAATATTTTTATTACTTCTATTTTAAGATTTTTTTAGCAATTGCACTAATTTTATCTTTGGTTGCAATTTGAAATTACACACTAATTTTAGGCTGATTTTTCTCTTTTTTTAGTGTTGCATCCTTTTTGCTTTCAAAACACTTATTTTTTAGCGCCATCACAAAAAAAGCAAAAAATAAAGAAAAAACCTCTTCATTTTTTGCTTTTTTTATTTATATTATATTAATTTTGTTTCAAGCTGGAATTTTGATAGCTATTTTTTTTATTAATAAATCATTTCAAAGAGCTGCTGAAAATAACTTGGATTTTTTACTTGGACCAATAAATATAATTTCTTTTATTTTTGGTTATACAATTTTTCCAATTAGTGCTATAATTTATTTTTTATTATCAAAGCGCAAAAAAATAAAGGAGTAAAAATGGATTTTTTTTCACACTGAAATCAACCGCAATTATTTACTCTTTTTATTTTAGTTATTTTTGTAATAATTTTATCAATTATTATCTTTTTTCACATAAAAAAAGCAAAAGTTGATAAAGCTCCTTCAGCAATAGTTTTATTTGCAGAATCATACTTTTTATTTATTGATGATCTTGTTGAGTCTTCCGGTGAAGGTTATGTAAATAAAGCAAAACCTTACGTTTTTTCTCTTTTTACCTTTTTTTTATTAGGTAATTTATTATCACTGGCAGGTCTTGAGCCAATTTCTACTTCAATTTCGGTAACCCTAAGTTTAGCGATAATTAGTTGACTAGGGATTTTTGTTGTTGGATCAATTTTTGCAAAAAGATATTATATACTTGAATTTGCAAAAAATCCACTCAAAATAATAGGGGCGCCCGCTCCATTAATTTCACTTTCTTTCAGGATGTATGGGAACATAATTTCAGGTTCTGTTTTCTTTTTAATTATTTATTCAGGTGTTCTTTGACTTTACCAAAAAATCCCGCTAGGTGCTTTTGGTAATTTTAATTTACCGGTTGTATTAATTTTCCCACCGTTTCTTATCTATTTTGATATTATCGGCTCGTTGATACAGTCATTTATTTTTGTAATTCTAACTGTTTCATACTGAGGAATGGAAGTAATTCACCCACCACAAAAGCAAAAAACTGAACAAAAAACATTGAACATTGTTCAAACTTAATTATTTTGGAAACAAAATAATTAAGCTATTATAGATTTATTATAAAAAAAGGAAAAAAATGGAATCTGTTATAAATTTCTCGCAAAAAGTTGTTCAAAATTTTCAAGAAACTGCAGTTAACACTGCTAATTCAGGACTAAATGCGACTGCATTTGCATATTTAGGTGCTGGACTTGCAATGATCGGAGTTATCGGTGTTGGTGCTGGTCAAGGCTATGCTGTTGGAAAAGCTTGTGATGCTATTGCAAGAAATCCTGAAGCACAAAAAAAAGTTTTTCGTGTGTTAATAATTGGAACAGCTATTGCAGAAACATCATCAATTTACGCGCTTTTAATTGCCTTTATCCTAATTTTCGTACAAGGTTAATCCAAAAAATTTGTAAGAAATGCAACCAAGTATTAATCAATCATTAAGCGAATTGTTTAAAGGGATAATCCCTAATGTTTATGTAGTTGCTGCAACACTTGCTAGTTTTTTAGTTTTATTTTTAGTTTTGACTTATTTTGTCTATCGTCCACTTAAAAAATATATCAAACAACGTAAAGATTTTCTCCAAAATCACATCGACTCAACAATTCAATCAAATAATGAAGCTAGAGAATTAGCAAAACAATCGCAAAATCATTTAGAAGAAACAAAGCAATATTGCATTGATTTAAAACATGAATCTCAACTTGAGGCAAATAAGCTTATCGAAGACTCTAAAAAACAAGCCACCGAAGAAGCTCGTCGCCTTATTTCTGAAGGTCAAAAAGTTTTAACCGAATATGAAAAAGAAATTGTAAAAAAATATCAGGAAAATATTATTAATGTTGCTGCTGATATAAGTAAAAAATTCTTGATAAATCAAGAGCAAAACAACAAAGACTTACACGAAAAAATGGTTTTAGATCTAGAAAATTTGCTAAAATCTGAGAAAAATATTAGAGAATAAAAATGCACCCACAGGTAAAAAATATTTATGGATATTCTGAGTCGCTCTTAGAAATTTCAATATCTGAAAAAAAAGTAGATCAATTTATAAATGATAGTTTTTATATAATTGATTTAGTTAGCGCCAATTCTTCTTTAATTTCGATTTTGACGTCACATTTTATTTCAAAAAGTGAAAAATATACTTTGATAGAAAAAATTTTTGACTCAAAAATTGACACTTATATGATAAATTTTCTTAAAGTAATATGCAAAAACAATCTTTTTTCACATTATAATCAAATTTTAATTAAATTTATAAAGCTTGCAAATGCTTATTTAGGCCAAAGTTGGGGTCAAATTCAAAGCGCATTTCCACTGTCACCATCAGAAATTGCTAAATTTGAAGACTTAATTTCCCAAAAATTAAATAAAAAAATAGTTTTACGACCAAAAGTAAATCCAAAATTAATTTCTGGAATCAAAATAAGCATTGATAACCATATTTTTGAACATTCACTCTCATCACAGTTGCGCTCACTCAAGCAAAAACTTATAAAAAATATATAAATTTTAAAGGTTTTTTAACATGAATAAAGATATAAATTTAACCGCAATAATTAAAAATGAAATTAAAAATTTCGAATCCAAAATTCAACATGATGATATTGGAAAAGTTATTGTTGTTGGAGATGGAGTTGCGCTTGTTTCTGGGATTGAAAAAGTAAAATTTGGTGAGCTTGTTCAATTTGAAAATAGTGTTTTTGGAATTGCACTTAATCTTGAGCAAGATTTAATTGGTGTTGTTATTATGGGAAATGAAAACTCTGTTTTTCAAGGCTCAACTGTCAAAAGAACAAAGTCTGTCATTTCAATTACAGTTGGTGATCAACTTTTAGGACGTGTTGTTAATGCACTTGGTCATCCAATTGATGGAAAAGGTGAATTTGACAATAGTATAAAATCTGAAATTTTTACAAATGCACCTTCAATAATGGACAGAAAAAGTGTCGACCGCGGACTTCAGACCGGAATTTTAGCAATTGACTCACTAGTTCCGATTGGAAAAGGACAACGTGAGCTAATAATTGGCGACCGTCAAACTGGAAAAACAACAATCGCTATTGACACAATTTTAAACCAAAAAGGCAAAAATGTTTACTGTGTTTATGTTGCAATTGGCCAAAAAAATTCAAGTGTAGCCCAAATTGTTGCCCTTCTTGAAAAAAAAGGTGCCCTTGACTATACAACAGTTGTGGTTTCAGGAGCTAGTGAATTATCACCTTTACAATATTTAGCCCCATATTCTGGAACCTCAATTGCCGAATATTGAATGCATAAAGGCAAAGATGTTTTGATAATTTATGATGACTTATCAAAACATGCTATTGCATATAGAACGCTCTCACTTTTATTAAGAAGGCCACCTGGAAGAGAAGCTTTTCCTGGGGATATTTTTTACCAGCACTCATACCTTTTAGAACGCTCATCGCAATTATCTGATGAAACAGGTGGCGGTTCGATCACCGCTCTGCCAATAATTGAAACTCAAGCTGGCGATATTTCAGCTTATATTCCTACAAATGTGATATCTATCACCGACGGTCAAATTTTTGTTCGCGACAATCTTTTTAATTCAGGGCAAAAACCGGCAATTGATATAGGTCTTTCAGTTTCGCGGGTAGGTTCAGCAGCTCAATCTAAATTGATGAAATGAGCTTCTTCATCATTAAAATTAGAACTGGCACAATATAATGAACTTAAGGCTTTTGCACAATTTGGATCTGATTTAGGACCAAGTTCGCAGTTAATTCTTGACCGTGGGAACAAAATTTATGAACTTTTAAAACAAGAAAATCAGCAACATTTTTCCCAAATTCAGCAAATAATGCTGTTAATTTTAATTAGAGAACATCTAATTGACCAGTTGCAACTTGAATCTATGCAATCTTTTAAGTCAGTTTTTCTTAAATATTTAGATACAGATTCTGAAATTAAGTCAATTTTAGAAAAAATTGATCATAATGTTAATTTAAAAACTGACGATTTAAATTTAATTTTAAATTCAGTAACAAAGTTGATTGAAAATTTTAATTCAGGTCGAAGTTTTTAGTTGGTTTTTTTATAAAAGAGAGCAAAAATGCCTAAATTAAATAGAATTCGCGCAAGATTTACCCAAATTCAAAATATAAAAAAAATTACTGGCGTTATGGAAATGATAGCTAATTCAAAAATTCCCAAAATTAAACGTCAATTTAAGTCATCTCAAGAATATTTTGAAAATTTAGACCATATTATGCAAAATATTTTGGCAAATTTATGCAAAACACCTGAGGAGCTAGTAGCATCAAACTCTGAAAAAAATCTTTACATTGTTTTTGGTTCAAATTTAGGTTTTTGCGGTGCCCTTAATAATCAAATTTTGAAAAAAATTAGTCCTAATTTAACAAAAAATGATGAAATCATTATTTTTGGCAAGAAAATTCATAACTACATATCACTAAGGTATCCTAAAAATATTATCGAATATTTTCCTGGAGTTGAAGAGACGAATTTTTCTGAACCAATTCTTCAAGTGACAAACTTAATAAATAAGGCAATTTCTGAAAAAAAATATAAAAATATTTTCATTTGTTATAATAAATTTATAAATATAATTCAATCAAAGCCAAATATTATAAACTTATTTGATTTTGCAAAAAATAAAACAAAACAAGAGGGCTACGGAATTGAATTTGAACCCAGTGCAGTTGAAGTACTCAAAAAATTAATTCCTTTTTATATAAAATCCCTTTTAGAAAAAATATTTATCGAATCTAAATTAGTTGAGACATCCGCCCGTCGAACTTCAATGGAAAGTGCAACAGATAATGCCCAAGATATTCTTCAAAAATTAGAACTTGAAATAAACTCTAGCCGCCAGTCGATGATCACCCAAGAAATTATCGAAATTATCAGCGGAAAAATGTAGCAAAAGTAGGTGAAAAAATGAAAAAACAGATTAATATAGGTCATATAGTTCAAATTTTTGGTCCTGTTATTGATGTTCAATTTCCAAACGAGCATATGCCTGCAATTCTTTCAGCCCTTGAAGTTGAAGTTGACAATCAAAAAATCGTTTTTGAAGTTGCCCAACATTTAGGCGAAGGAATTGTCCGTGCAATTGCAATGTCAATGACTTATAATTTATCAAAAGGTTTAGAAGTAAAAGACACAGGTTCACAAATTTCAGTTCCGGTTGGAAATCAAGTCTTATCACGAATGTTCAATGTTTTAGGAAATCCAATTGATGGCGGTCCGGCTCTTGATTCAGTTGAAAAAAAACCTATCCATTCAGCTGCCCCGACATATTTAGAGCAAAAAGCCGTAAGTGAAATTTTAGTTACCGGAATTAAAGTCATTGACTTATTAATTCCGTTTGTAAAAGGTGGAAAAATCGGTCTTTTTGGAGGAGCAGGAGTTGGAAAAACCGTTTTAGTTCAAGAACTTATTAATAATATAGCAACTAAACACGGTGGACTTTCAGTTTTTGCAGGAGTTGGTGAGCGTTCGCGAGAAGGAAATGACCTTTATTTTGAAATGAAAGCTAGCGGTGTTTTAGACAAAACTGCCTTAGTTTTTGGTCAAATGAATGAACCTCCTGGTGCCCGAATGAGAGTTGCTCTTTCTGCCTTGACAATGGCCGAACATTTTCGTGACCAAGATAATCAGGACGTTCTACTTTTTATTGACAACATTTTTCGATTTACCCAAGCTGGTTCTGAGGTTTCAACACTTTTAGGTAGAATTCCATCAACAGTTGGCTACCAACCGACACTTTCAACTGAAATGGGTCAACTTCAAGAGCGAATTACATCGACAATTAGGGGATCAATAACTTCAGTTCAGGCCGTTTATGTTCCTGCTGATGACATCACAGACCCGGCGCCTGCAACTACATTTTCGCACCTTGATGCCAAAACAGTTTTAGACCGTGGGATAGCTGCTCTTGGAATTTATCCTGCGGTTGATCCTTTGGCGTCATCTTCAAGAGCTTTAGATCCTAGCGTTGTTGGAAAACAGCATTATGAAGTAGCTAAAAAAGTAGTCCAAATTTTGCAAAGATTCAAGGAATTACAGGATATTATCGCAATTTTGGGTGTTGACGAGCTTAGTGAGTCAGATAAACAAGTTGTTGCAAGAGCCCGCCGAATTCGAAACTTTTTATCCCAACCGTTTTTTGTGGCTCAAAAATTTTCAGGAATTGAAGGCCAGTTCATTAAAATTGAAGACACTGTTAATAATTTTAGCGAACTTTTATCTGGCAAATTTGATAATGTCCCTGAAGAAGCATTTTTATACGTTGGGACAATTAATCAAGCATTAGAAAAGGCAAAAAAGATGGGATGAAGTGAAAACAATTAATCTTAAAATCTTTAGTCAAAAAGGAATCATTTTAGAATCCCAACCAGTTTCAGTTACTGCAAAAACACAACTAGGATACCGTGTTGCCCAATACGGAATCACACCTTTTTGCGGAATAATTTCACCATCGGTTTTGTATGTTTTAAACGAAAAAGAAGAACTCAAATTTAGAATTACCGACGGTGTTATATATGCTTCTAAATCTGAGGTTTTAATTTTTACCCAGGGGGAGCTGCATCCCGCTTAATATTAATAAATTTTTAAATTTTATGCTAAAAATGAGAAAAATTGCTTGTTTTTCCCATTTTTTTCCTTTTTTGGTCAAAAAAAGCTTAAAAATTTAATTAAAAATATGAATCATAAAAACCGCGGAATGTTTCTTGAAAAAATTATTAACAACACAATTGAATTTTATTACCAAAACGACATTGCGATTTTTCACAAGAAAAATCTAGATATTGGTTTTAAAGCAGTTCAAAAAGATTTGACTTTAAATGATGCTTTTGTATTAAAAAAGTCAACCGTTGATTATTATGGAATTTACAAAGGAATTTTTGTTGCCTTTGAAGCCAAAAGTACCAATGAAAACGTCTTAAATTTAAAGCAAATTCCAGAACATCAAATCAATTATCTACATAAAATTAGAAAACATTTTGGTTGTGCATTTTTCATCATTTTTTTTAAACAGCTTGAAAAATTTTACATTTTAAGTGTAGACAAAATCGATTTTTCAAAAAAGTCAATTTCTGCTCATTTTTTAGAAAAAGAAGGCATAGAAATCGCACTTACATACCCTGGAATCATTGATTTTATTGCTTATATTGATCAAATGATTTAAATTATTGTTTATTTTTTATTTTATGGTATAATTTAATTTTTAATTTATATTAGCTCAAAATATCATTAAAATGGATTCAGGTAGATGTGCTTTTTTAAGTTCTATCTGTTAGAAATTTTAAGTAGAAACAACAAACAAAAGGAAATATTCATGGATAAGGCAACAACAGCTAAACAAAACCAAAATATCGAACAAAAAGATAGCCAAATGTTGAACATTGGTGAAATTTCTACTGAAAACTCAACGGAAATTCCTATCGTTTCTAAGCAAAAACTATTAGAAGCTGGTGTCTATTTTGGTCATAAATCATCACAGTGACACCCTAAAATGGCACAATTTTTACTAAAAAGAAAGCGTAATGAAACTCACATTATTGACGTTTTAAAAACTCAAAAAATGTTAGAAATTGCTTATAAATTAGTTGAAAAATTTGCCCAAAAAGGTGCTAAATTTATTTTTGTAGGTACAAAAAAACAAGCAAAAAAAGCCATTGAAGAACAAGCAATCCGTACAAATTCAATATACGTTTCTGGTCGTTGATTAGGCGGAACTTTAACAAACAGTCGTACAATTTTGTCACGTCTTAAAGCAATGGAAGAACTTGAGCAACAAACAGCAGAAAATTTTGAAGGTTATACAAAAAAAGAAATACTTTCAAAACAAAAACAATTAGCTAAATTACAAAAAAATCTTAACGGAATTAAAGGGTTAAAAGACGTTCCACTTTTTTCATTAATAATGTTAGTTGCCGATCCTTTAAAAGATATAATTGCAGTTAAGGAAGCCCGTAAAAAAGGAATTAAAATTATCGGGATAACAGATTCAAATGTTGATCCATCTTTGGTTGACTTTGGAATTCCAGCTAATGATGATTCAACTAAATCAATCACATTAATTTTTACTATTTTAGCTGATGCAATTTCATCAGCAAAAGGTGGTAAAAAACTTTTTGCATATCAGCCTGATGAGCAAATTATTTTGCCAGAAGATCCTGAAAAAGAGCAAAAACAACAAAGATTTCGCCGTAATTCATTCGATAAATTTGAAAAATTTGATAAATCAAAAAGCAAACCAGGCGATAAAAAAGTACAAAATCCTAGCCAGTCTAGCGAATCTAAAATTGCATAATTAATAAAAAAGGAGTAAAAAATGTTAAAAATAGATAAATTAGCAAAAATTAAAGAATTAAGAGAAATTACGGATGCTCCTTTTGTTGATTGCAAAACAGCTCTTGAAAACTCTGATTATGAAATAAATGGTGCTATTAAATGACTTCACGAAAATGGAAAGTCAAAAGCACTAAAAAAAGCTGACCGTATTGCCGCTGAAGGTCTAGTTTTAGCAACTAAATGTCAAAAACATGCTTTAATTTTTGAACTTAATTCTGAAACAGACTTTGTTGCTAAAAACCAAAATTTTGTAAAACTTCAAGGTGAAATTGCCCAATTACTTCTAGAAAATGACTTTGATAATTTAGAAACTGCCTTGACTATTAAAAATCAAGATTCCCGTACAATTGCAGAAATGTTAATCGAATCTACAGCAACTATGGGTGAAAAAATAACTTTGCGTCGGGTACTAAAAACCAAAATTTTAGAAGGACAAAAAGTTGGACTCTATACACACTCTAACGGACAAATTGCTTCTGTTGTTGTTTTAGATGGTGGAAATTGCACTGTTGCAAAAGATATTTCTATGCATGTTTCAGCTCTAAATCCAGAATTTAATTTTGAGTCCGATGTTACTCAAGAAAGACTTGCAGAGATCAATCAAAAAGTTGAAGATTCACTTGCCTTAGATAAAAATTTTGAAAAGAAACCTGAAGAAATTAAGCAAAAAATTAAACGTGGTAAGATTGAAAAAGAATTGTCAGAATTCGTTCTTGAATTTCAACCTTTAGCAACTGATAGTGCCATTACTGTTGGTAAATATTTAGAACAAAATTCTGCTAAATTAGTCCAAGCTGTTCGCTTTGAAGTTGGTGAAGGCATCGAAAAACAAGCTGTCGATTTTTATACAGAAGTTAATTCACAAATAAAAGAAGCTAAATAATTATTAAACTTAAATCAAAAAATATAAAGAAAGGTATAAAATTTTTCCTGTTTTTTTAGGAAAAATTTTCTATTTTTAAAATGTTAGATTTTTTGACCAATAGAATCCAGTCATCTTTAAAAAAAATTCAGAAATCTGTAACCATTAATGAGCAAGATTTAGCAGAAATTATTCGTGAAATTCGTCTTGCTTTACTTGAGGCTGACGTTAATTTATTAGTTGTCAAAAACTTTATTGCTCAGGTTAAAAATCAGGTTTTAACAAACGGGCTGACTTCCAAACTTAATCCCCAACAGGAATTTTTGAAAATTTTACACCAAAATTTAGTTTCAGTTCTTGGAGTTAGTGCAAAACCGATTAATTTTTCCAAAAATCCAACAACAATAATGCTAGTTGGTCTTCAAGGTTCAGGAAAAACTACAACTACAGCAAAACTCGCAGTTTATGCTCGGCAAAAAAATTTTTCAAAAAAAATTTTACTAGTAGCATGTGATACTTACCGTCCTGCGGCGATTGATCAATTGAAACAATTAGGAAAACAAGTTTCAATTGATGTTTTTTATATCGAAAAAACTCCTGTTGAAATTGCAAAAGATGCCCTAATTTATAGCAAAAATAACAATTATGACCTTGTTATTTTTGACACCGCCGGTCGTCTTTCAATTAATTCTGAATTGATGACTGAGTTAGTTGAAATTAAAAAAGCTGTAAAACCTGATCAAATTCTTTTTGTTCTTGATGCCCTTTCTGGTCAAGATATAATAAATGTTGCCGAAACTTTTCATAAAGAAATTAATTTAACTGGCTCAATTATTACAAAATTAGACTCAAATGCTCGTGCAGGTGCGGCCCTTTCAATTACACATTTGCTTAAAATTCCAATTTTATTTATTGGTTCAGGTGAAAAAATTTCTGCCTTAGAACTATTCCATCCTAACAGAATCGCCGATCGAATTTTAGGTATGGGCGATGTAATGTCGCTTTTAGAACAAGCCGAAGAAAATATTGACAAACAAACCGTTAAAAAACTGTCTCATCGTATGTTTTCTGGTCAATTTAATTTAGATGACCTTCTAAATAGTCTTGCTCAAATTCAAAAAATTGGAAAATTTTCGAAAATAATAAAAATGATTCCTGGATTATCGGGCAAAATTAATTCAAGTCAGATTGATGAAGTTGAGGAAAAAATGAAACTTTATAAAATTTTAATCTCATCAATGACTCTTGAAGAACGAAAAAAACCAAAACTTTTAAAAAATCCATCTCGCAGGAATCGAATAATTCGCGGTTCAGGTCGAACAGGTGCTGAATTTAACCGTTTAATTAGTGAGTTTGAATCAATGTCCAAAAGAATGTCTGAATTTTCATCAAAAAATATTAATTTTGATTCATTTTTTAAATAAAAAAGAAAATTAAAAGGATAAATTATGGCCAAATTTGAAAACTACCAATTTTTTATTAATTATCTAAAGAATTTAGGATTTATTTTTCCTAGTTCACAAATTTATGGAGGTTTAGCAAATTCTTATGATTATGGCCACCTTGGTGTTCTTTTAGCTAAAAATATTGAAAATTTTTGGGCTGATTTTTTCATAAACAAAGATCTTAATGCCTTTTTTATTGACACAAAAATTTTGCTAAACCCAAAAGTTTGGCAAGCCTCAGGTCATCTTGAAAACTTTAGCGACTTGCTAGTTGAAAATAAAATTAATAAAAAACGTTATCGTGTTGACCATTTGTTTGAAAATAATTTTCCAAATTTAATTTTTGAAAAATTAAATCAACAAGAAATTCAGCAATATTTGGCTAAAATTGAAAATTACGATGGATCAAAAACTGACTGATCTATTCCTAAAAATTTCAATCTTTTATTCCAAACCGAACAAGGTGTTGTTGAAAATGAAAAAACAACATTATATTTGCGACCTGAAACAGCACAGGGAATCTTTATAAATTTTAAATCACTTTTAAGATTTACTAAAAACACTTTGCCTCTTCGAATTGCCCAAGTCGGAAAATCGTTTCGAAATGAAATTTCACCTGGAAATTTCATTTTTAGGACCCGTGAATTTACTCAACTAGAACAGGAAATTTTTGTCAGACCTGAACAAGCAGATGAAATTTTTCACTCTGAAATTGAAAAAGTTCAACTTTTTTTATCCAAATTAGGTTTTTCGGCAGATTCAATCCGAATTAGCAATCATCAACCCGAAAAATTAGCTCATTATGCAAAAGCAACCACTGATTTTGAATATTTTTTCAATTTTGGCTGAGGTGAACTAATCGGAATTTCCAACCGTGGAAATTTTGATCTTAAAAACCATATGGCTAAAAGCGGTGAAAATCTTGAATTTGTCGATTCTGCAACCGGTCAAAAAATTTTGCCTTACATAATCGAACCATCAATCGGCCTAGACAGACTTATGTTAGCGATTTTAGAGCAAAATTTTGTTCATGACATCGAAAAAGACCGTTATTTTCTTAAATTTCCTTTTATTTTAAGCCCATATAAAGTTGCGGTTTTACCGCTTTTGAAAAAATTTTCACCTCAAGCAGAAGAAATATGAAAAATGCTTGTTAGCCACGGAATTGCCGCAACTTTTTCAAACACAGGAACTATTGGAAAAAGATATTATTATCAAGATTCAATTGGAACTTTTTTTTGCATTACAGTCGATGAAGAAGGAATTCAAAACCAAAGTGTAACAATCAGATTTCGCGATACTTGTGAACAAAAAAGAATAAAAATCACCGAAATTATCCAATTTATAGAGGAAAATTCTTCAAATGAATAAGCAGCAAATTTTAGCTCATATTTTAAAAAACACCGATATTTACGGGTTAATTTCACAAGCAATCCAACTTTCGCCCAATGGAAGAAACACATTTGTTGGACTTTGTCCATTTCACGAGGACACAAATCCGTCACTGTCAGTTTCAATTTCTAAGCAAATTTTTAAGTGTTTTTCTTGTCAAAAAGGTGGAAATATTGTTAGCTTTGTAATGCTTTGAAAAAATTTAAACTTTTTTCAAGCTGTTGAATATCTCAACAAAGAATACAATTTAAACCTTGAATTAGCAAATAATTTGGCACCTGTAAAAGTTTATTCTGAAATTGAACTTCAAGCACTGCGCGCTTTTGAAAATTCAGTTTCGCTTTATCTTTTAGAGCTACTTACAATTACATCAAGAGCCAAAAAAAGCCCTAAAAACCGACAAGAATTGGAAATTTACAACTTTATAAATTCGCGAGGACTTAGTCGCGAAATCATTCAAAAATTCAAAATCGGATTTGCACCAAGTTCATTTTTAAAGCCGCGACTTGTTGATTCAAAATTATTTGATGAGGAAACTTTGAAGGATTATTCACTTTTAAATCAACAAGGTTTTGATTTTTTTCAAAATCGAATTGTCTTCCCTATTGAAAATTTAGAAGGAAAAGTTGTTGGATTTTCGGGCCGTTGCTTGCCTAATACTAAATGTGAACCAAAATATTTAAATTCACCATCAAGTAAGCTGTTTTCTAAATCTGAAATTTTCTACAATTATAAAAACGCAATCGCTGATAATCCCAAAGAAATTTTTATTACTGAAGGTTTTTTTGATGTTATTGCATTTTACAAGGTCAATATTAAAAATGTAATTGCGCTTATGGGTACTTCTTTGACTAAAAAACACTGTGAATTATTGAATAATTTTACAGTTGTCATTGCCCTTGATGGTGATCGGGCTGGTCTTGAGGCTACCTTAAAATCGGCACTCATACTTTCGCAAAACCGAATTAAAACTTACATTATATCAGGTTTTGACGGAAAAGATCCTGATGAGTATTTAAATAATTTTGGTGCCGAGAGTTTTTTAGAAAAACTTTCAGACCGCAAAAATTGCTTTGATTTTGCCTATAATTTTTACAAAAATCAAATCAAAGAAAATTCTAGTGATGAAATTACCGAATTTGTCAACAAATTTACACCGTTTTTACAAAGTTTAAATGCTCAAAATAACCCATTACTAGGCGTTTTTTTGAAAAAAATTTATGAGGACTTAGGTATTGAAAAAAGCGCTTTTCGCTGAAAAAAACAAATTCAGTACCCATCTAAACCTGGTCGGGAACTTGAAAAAGAGTGAGATATTTATGAAAATAAACAACTAAATAAAAGGAATAGATATGAAAACCAGGCGTATCAACTCGAATATGGTGAGTTAAGATTATTTTTAATTGTTTTGAAGGATTTTCTCGAAGGTGATCAGGAAAAATTTAAACAGTTTAAAAGGTTAAATTTTAAATTTTCAGATGCACTTAATAATAGATTTGTTGAAAAATTATACCCTAGTGATAGCAAAAATCCCGAAATTCGCAGGCAAACTATACAAGAAATTGATAAAGCAGGCGATTCATTAAAAGAATATTTATTAAAAGAATATTCACGAATATCAGATCATGACTTTAAAAATTTTAATATACACGAAAAAACAATAGATGACGTTGAATACCTTGTTGAAAGTATTAATGAAAGAAGAAAAAGAGAAAACAACAATAATTTATATCAAAGTTCAAAATATAATGAAAATGATTTTGTAATTGATATGTATAACGATGAAATTTAAGGGGGCGGCGATAATGAAAATTGGTAATAAATTAGCAATAAAAGAACCTAAAAATTCCCAAAAAGCTTATAGTTTTTCTGAAAAAACTACAAATTCAGCAACTAAAACTGCTGAAAAAAAGGTAAAAACTTCACGTAAAAAAACAAAGGAGCCAATCCAAGTAGATTCTAATTTAAATTTGAATGTCGATTCTGACAGTTTGAACACTAAAAATTCAAAAAAAACTATTGCTAATGAAAAAAGAAAAAACTCATATGAACAAATTGAGACTTTTTTTAATGTTATTAAAACAACTAAGCATCAATCTGATTTTCTAAAAAGTATCGAGGCATTCCGAACTAAAACTTTAAATCAATTATCAAAAAATATTAACTCAACCAATAAAACTTTAAAAGCAAAAGTTAAAGTTTCTTCAACCACAAAATCTAAAACCATAAATAATGAGGTTTTAGAATTAGAACAAGAAAAATTAGAAAAATCCAAAAAAAAGACAAAACAAACAAAAACAACAGCAAAAGACCAAAAAACCTCCAAAAATAAGGAACTTTTTGAAGATAACCAAAAACTGGAAAACTCTGATAATCTTTCTGAATCAGCTAATAGTCCCGAGTCACGTTATCAATTTGTTATTGAAAAGTTACAAGAACAATTAGAAAAAAAACAAAAAGAAAAGCAAGCAACGAAAAAAAGTTCGAAAAAAACTGCTGAAAATGTCTTTTTAAGTCACGAAGATGTTTATAAATATATCGAAAATTTAAGCCTTTCAGTTTCAGAGGACGAATTAGACGAGTTTTTTCAAATTTTAATTCAGAAAAAAATAATTAGAGATGAATTGGACAAAGAAGATCTTGAAGACGTTTCAAGTTCAGATTTTGCTGATCAAATCAGTCAAAAAAATTCTAAAAATAAATCAAAGAAAAATCTTGATAATTTAGATGATGACAAAGATTTGAGTCTAGACAGACTTGATGATCAAGAAGATTTTGACGATTTGTCTCAAGATGACAGTGGCGAAATGGAATTTGGCCACTCGGTTGATGAATCGCTAAGAATTCAAGATATTGACGATCTTGATTATATCAATGATGAAACCTCAAGTCAATTTCGCAAACCTAAAGTTTACAGCGATGATGTTTACCGAAATAAACTCACCGACACAAATGACATGATCAAATGATACATGCGTTGAATCGGAAAATACGGAAAATTATTAAGTCAAGAAGAAGAACAAGAACTGGCCCGTAAAATGCAAATTAAAGGGCGAATCGGCAAAAAAGCTCGTGATACCTTAATAAAACGTAATTTAAGACTGGTTGTAAACAGTGCAAAACGCTATAAAAATCGTGGTTTAAATTTTATTGACCTAATTTCTGAAGGTAATTTAGGAATTATTAAGGCCGTTTCAAAATATGACCACACTAAAGGATTTAAATTTTCAACTTATGCAACTTGATGAATTCGTCAGGCAATCACAAGAGCTGTGGCTGATCAGGCAAGACTAATTAGAATTCCGGTTCATATGGTCGAAACTATTAATAAAATTAACAAAGCTGAACGAGAATTACAGCAAGAAAAAGGACTAAATCCAACAGCCGAAGAAATTGCTCAGCGTCTTGGACCTGAATTTACAGCTGAAAAAGTCCGTTATATTAAAAAAATAAATGTTGACCCGATTTCGCTAGATAAAGCAATTTGGAAAGAAGAAGATAGCTCATTTTCTGATTTTATTAAGGATGAAAATTTAATTTCACCAGCCGAATATGCCGAGCGCGAAGAAAAAGCTAAAGTTTTACTTGAAATAATCGAGTCAACGCTTGACTATGACGAAAAAGATTTTATCAAACGCCGTTATGGAGTTGGAGTTGATGAAAATGGTGTCCCATATCAAGCTCATAGTTTTGAAGAATTAGCTGCCATGCGTCGCGTTACAAAGGAGCGAGTACGTCAAATAGAGGGTAAAATTCTTAAAAAATTAAGAACCCCTCAAAAAAGATGGTCACTACGTGATTTTAACTAAAAAAGTATGAAAACAAAACTAATTGGCGATTTTTTGCTTGAAAAATTTCCCTTAGAAAACTGTCAAGACTGAGATAATTGTGGTTGAAATCTCTTTTTTGATACTGAAATTTCTAAGGTTCTTATTTGCATTGATCTTACAAAAAGTGTTTTAGATTTTGCTATTAAAAATAATTATAATTTAATAATTTCCCATCATCCTTTCTTTTTTTATCCCACAAAAAAGGAAGAATTTCAAAATTCGCCATACAAGAGAAAAATTTCCAGCCTTTTAAAAAAACACTCAATTAGCGCGCTCGGTCTCCACACGAATTTTGACTCAAGAGACAACCAAACCGCATTTTCAATCGCAAACCAGTGAGATCTAGATGCAAGCAGCGCTATAAAAATCGATGATTTTAACATTTTAATTGAAAATAATTTAAAGGTCTCAGAAATTTTAAAAAGAATTTCACTAAATAGCAATTTAGCGACTTTTCGAGCTAATTTTTCACAAGATTTTTTGCCAAAAAAAGTGGCAATTCTTCCAGGTTCAGGCGGAATTTTAGCATGTCTTTTAGCAAAAAAACAAAAAGCCAATCTTGTTATAACTTCTGATCTGAAATGATCAGATCAGCTCACGATCAAGCATCATAAAATCAAAGTTTTAGAAATTCCCCACCTTATTGAGCAAGTTTTTACTGATAAAATTGCCGAAATATTACAAGAAAAATTTAAAAACATCGAAATTTACAGTTTTAAATTACCTGAAATTTTAAGCGAGGTTAAAATCAAATGATAAAAATTGGATCACATGTACCTTTTAAAAAACCAGATTACCTTTTTGGTGCAATCGATATTTCTCTAAAAAATAAAGCAAATACAGCAATGATTTTTTTAGGCCCACCTCAGTCAACAATGAGAACTCAACCTGAAAATTATAAATTTGAACAGTATGTCGCTGAATTTTCTAAGCAAATTCCGCCCGCTGATATAGTCGTTCATGCTCCTTATATTTTAAATTTGGCTAATCCATTAAAAGCTAATTTTTCTATTGATTTTTTGGTCAAAGAGATTGAAAAAATGAACTTTATAGGGGCAAAATTCTTGGTTTTGCACCCAGGTTTTTTCACAACCTATACAAGATTAGAAGCAAAAAATCAGCTTGTAAAGTCACTTAAAGTTATACTTGAAAAAACAAAAAATGTTGAAATTTTACTTGAGACTATGGCCGGAAAAGGGACTGAAATGTGCTCAAGTTTTGAGGAAATAGTCGAGATAATTCAAGACCTAAATTCAGAAAGAATTGGGGTTTGCCTTGATACTTGTCATGTCTGAGATGCTGGTTATGATCTTAAAAATTATACTGAATTTCAACAAGAATTAATAAAAACTAAAATAATAAATCATATAAAAGTTATTCACCTAAATGATTCAGCAAATCCGCTTGGTTCAAAAAAAGACCGTCACGCTAATATTGACAAAGGTTTTATTGGTCTTGAAACTCTTCAAAAAATTGTTCATGACCCACTTTTTGATAATATTCCAATCATTTTAGAAACACCTTATGTTGATAATAAGCCAATTTATGATCAAGAAATCGCCCTTTTATTGAAAAAATAGCACTAATTTTGGAGAGTTTTTCTATGACTGATAAAAATAAAATTGATTTTTTTGATGAACTAAAACAAAGAGGAATTTTAAAAGATATCACTAATCCCGATAGATTTTTGAATCTTTCTTCTGAAAACGGAATTTATATCGGCTTTGATCCAACGGCGCCTTCACTTCATTTGGGTAATTACATTTCAATAAATCTTTTACAGCGTCTTCAAAATTTTGGGATTAAAGTTCTTGCCGTTGTCGGTGGAGCCACTGGAATGATTGGCGATCCGTCATTTAAACCTAATGAGCGAAAATTACTTGATTTTGAAAGTGTCAAAAATAACACTGAAAAAATAAAAAACCAGTTAAAATCGTTTAATTTGCCTGTTTTTGATAATTTTGAAATTTACAAAGATATGAATATTTTAACCTTTTTGCGCGATATTGGGAAAAATATTAATATTGCTTATTTGTTGGCTAAAGATTCTGTTTCTTCGCGGATCGAATCTGGACTTTCATTTACAGAATTTTCTTATCAATTAATTCAAGGTTGAGATTTTAAATTTTTAGCCCAAAATCACGACATAATTGCCCAATCAGGGGGGTCTGATCAATGAGGCAACATGGTGACTGGTCTTGATTTTATTAAAAAATCAAACTTAAAAAATAAGGACAAGACCTTTGTTTTTACAACAAATTTACTTACTGATGAAAATAACGAAAAATTTGGAAAAAGTCTTGGAAAACCGATTTGGCTTGATAAAAATATGTATTCACCTTTTAATTTATATCAATTTTTATTGAATCAAAGTGATTCACAGGCCGAAAAAATTATGCTCTGGCTGTCATTTTTAGATCTAGATTCAATCAGGCAATTAATTTCTTTGCACAATCAAAATAAAAAAGACCGAATTTTACAAAAAGAACTAGCAAAAGAGGTTGTTTTTAACATTCACGGGAAAAAAGGGCTTGAAATTGCAGAAAAAATAACCCAAATTTTATTTAATAAAATAAATTATTTTGAAATAACTTTTAATGATAAGTTGGAACTAAAAAAAATTTTGCCTTATTTTAGTGCAAAATTTTTTGACCAAAACAGCCTAATTGAATTTGGTATTTTTAGCTCAAAACGTGAATTAAATGAATTTATTTCACATAAAGCTCTGGAAATTAACGGCATAAAAATTGAATCTTCTTCTGAAATTAATACTAGTTTAGCTGATCAAAATAACCTCTTTTTAATTAAAAAAGGCAAGAAACAATTCTTTATTTTCGAGCTAATTTAAATAAAACTACAAAAAATATTTTATAATATTATAATAAAACTTGATTTACATAAGGGAAATATGGAAGTTGACAGTGTTCGTGAAGATCTAAAAAAATGACAAAATAAATTGCTTGATGTTTCCAAAAGAAATCGATTAATCAATTTTAATTTAAACATCCCAACAAAAACAAGGCCAATAAAACTTGGAATTTTACTGCCTAATTTTAATGATTTTCTTGATAATGTTGTCGAGGCTAAGGCAAAAATATTTTTTCGTTACCCTGAAAAAAAAGCTAAAAAGCAGTCAACTTCAAAATCTAAAAATTTTACACCTCTAACACTAGAAGAACTTCAAGACCAATTAATAAACACTAAAAACATCTCAAATTTGATAATATCAGACTTTCCCGTTGAGCAAGAGAATTTAATTATTAAAAATTTGTACTCAAAATTCAAAAACTTCAAAGAAGAAAAAGCGATAAATATTCTTTATCTTGGTATTGGATTTTTGAAATGATTTGAAAAGGATGATGAAAAAACCCCTTATTATAGTCCTATTTTTTTATTTCCTGCGCAACTTAGCCGAATGTTAGAACAAGGAAAAGAGAAATATTGACTTGAATTTCTTGATAATTCATCATTAAGTATAAATTTAACTCTTCTTAAAAAATTGCAAATTTTAAACTTAGATAGCCAGTTATCTAAATTTAAAATCGATACATCAATCTCAATTAGGGAAAATTTTCTAAATTTTGAAAAATTATTTCACAAAAATAACACTAATTCAAACTGAGAAATAATTCGCTCAATTCAATTAAGCCTTTTTGATTATAGTAAAATTGAAATTTACACTGACTTAGTTGAAAATGAAGAAAAAATAATTAACAATCCTTTTTATAATGAAATAATTGGAAATTCTACCCCAAAACCAAATAATTCTGTTGCCCTTATCGGTGAAAATAATCAAGATACTGTCGTCGGTTCTAGCTCTAATAATGATCTTGCCCCGTCAGATTATTTTCATATTTTGCCGGCCGATTCATCTCAGGAAAAAGCAATTCAGGCAGCAATTCGTGGTGAAAATTTCATTCTTGATGGTCCTCCTGGAACTGGAAAGTCCCAAACAATTACTAATATAATTAATGAATTTTTAGCTAGAAATAAGACAGTTTTATTTGTTTCAGAAAAGTTAGCCGCACTTAATGTTGTTTATTCAAACCTAAAAAAAATTGGACTTTCTGATTCAGTTATAGCAATTCACAACGAAAATATCAACAAAAAAGATGTAGTTGACAATCTTTTAAGCACGCTCGAAAAAGGGGTTAATTCAATATTATTGAATGCTTCAGAGTCTGCTTTAATTGAAAATAATTATATTGAATTACGTCAAAAACTGAATAATTACGGCGAAAAACTTACTCAAATTCGTCCTCCGTTACAAAAAAGTGTTTATGATTTAATTGCTGAATATCAAAATTTGATTGATATTCCAAATTTTGAATTTTCAATTTCAGAAGAAAAGCTAAAAAAAATTGACTATTTTGCCCTTCAAAAAATTGAATGAGGGCTTGGTGATTTATTTCAGAAAATAAAAACTATCAACTTTAATTTAAAAAAACACCCTTGATATGGTTTTAGTCAAAAAACTATTGACGAATTCAAAAAAGACAAATTTAAAACATGAATTTTAAGCTTGACAAATTTAAGTCATACTATTTTCAATAACATCAAAGAGTTTAATTTTTTCTTGATGCATCCAGATCAACATTTAAATAACATTCTTTACTTGTTTGATTTTTTAAAAATTTTAAATAACTTAGAAAAAATTGATTTAGCTGAGCTCGAAAAGTTGCAAAATTTGTCCCAAGAAATTCAAAAATATTCACAAATTTTGCAAATCCAGTCAGAAATTTCAGACTTAGAAAAAAAACTTTACGTTCATTTTAAGCAAATTCCTTTAGACGTTCCTATCAAAGAGTGTTGTCAAATTATTGAAGATCATCTCAATAAAAAACTTAAATTTTTAGACTTTAGATACAAAAAAATTAAACAAAAATTAACTCCGTATTTTAAGAAAGATTTTTCTGACACAACTTTTCTTGAAAACTCATCAGAAATTATTACCTTAAAAAACAAAAAAATCTCGCTTGAAAAATGGCTTTCAACCCTTTTGTTCAAACCTGGTGAAACAAATCCTAGCCAAATCCAGTCAAATTTTTATCAATTAAAGTTTTATAAAAAGTTAAAAATCTTGAATGATACAACAAAAATAAAAGTTCAAGACAAGCAATTTGTTGATTTTTTCCTTGATTCAAAATATACAAGAGAGCTTTTGAATAAAAAATTATTTGAACCTGTCAGTCAATTTGTTGATATTTGGCGAAAATTTTCGCTTGAATTTGATTCAAAAGAGGTTAATTTTAACTTTTTAGAAAAGAAAAAATTTGAAAACAATCTTCAGACAAAACTATATAAAATCGACAAAATTCATGAAATTGCCCAAATTAACGCCAATATTTCCCTTTTATCTGATTTTGGAATTGACGATTTTATAAATAAAGCAATTGAGGCAAACTTAGACATTGATTTTTATAAAACTTTTGCAAAAAAATTTTACAAAATTTTAATAGATCAAATAATTAGCACTGAATTTCATAATTATGACTGACAAACACTAAGTTCAAATCAAAATAAATTCGAGCTTGCCCAAGAAAAATTAGATTTGCTGTCGGCAAAAAGAGTTGATGCCATTCTTCTTGAAAAAATTCCCCAAATTGACTCAGTTTCTGAATATACTCCAGAAATTAGGATTTTAAGACAAGAAGCTAATAAATCTCGACGTTTAATGCCATTTCACGAACTTTTTGTCAGAATTCCGAATTTATTAAGAAAATTAAAGCCCTGTTTGATGATGTCGCCGCTCTCAGTAAGTTCCTACATTAAAAATAGTGATATGGAATTTGATCTTGTTATTTTTGATGAGGCTTCACAAGTAAAACCCGAAAGCGCAATTGGAGCAATTGTCCGCGCAAAACAATATATAATTGCTGGTGACAAAGAGCAAATGCCCCCAACAAATTTTTTTGACACAATTCCTGAAACCGAGGATGAAGAATCTGATTTTACCGACTTCAATGTTTCAGATTATCTCTCAATTCTTGATGTCAGTCAAACATTTCTAAAATCTTACAGACTAACATGACATTATCGCTCAAAGTTTGAAGAATTGATTCAACCTTCTAACATTGAAATTTATAATAATGATTTAGTCACTTTTCCAACAAGTCAAAAACCTCATGATTTACAAGGTATTAAGCTTGTAAAAGTTGAAAATGCGCTTTATAAAGAGCGAAGAAATGAAAAAGAAGCAGATACTGTTATTGAAATATTAGACCAAATTCTTACAAAATATCAAAACAAATTTTCGATAGGAATTGTTACAACTAATTCAGTACAGCGAAACCTCATTTCATCAAAATTAGAAAAATTTAAAGCAAATAAGCCTTATTTTTCCCAGTTTTTTAGCGATGAATCATCTACCGAAATTTTTGTCAAAAATATTGAATCAGTTCAAGGTGACGAGCGCGATATAATCATTTTTTCATTAAATTTTGGTCCTAATGAGCAAAACAAAGTTTCACTTCATTTTGGAGCCATTAACCAAAAAAATGGTTACAGACGTCTAAATGTTGCCTTTACTCGGGCAAAATATTCAACAATAATGGTTACATCACTTGATCCTGAGCAAATTGATTTAGAAAAAGTCCGCACACGTGGTGCAAGTTTTCTTAAAAAATATCTAGAAATTGCTAAACATAATTTGTTTGTAGAAAACAAACCGGATAATACTTCAGAATCACAAGTAAGTTTTGAAGATTCTGTCTACAAAGAATTAACCAATATGGGCCTAAAAGTTGTAAAAAACGTCGGATATTCAGATTACAAAATCGATTTAGCAGTCTTAAATCCGCAAAATGAAAATAGTTATTTACTAGGAATTCAATGCGATGGGTCTGGTTATTTAAAGCATAAAAACGCCCGTGATCGTGAAATTTTGTGAAAAAATGTCCTTATGTCTCGCGGTTGAAATATCCTTAGAATTTGATCACTAGATTGATTCCAAAATAGAGGCAGTCAACTTAAAAAAATAAAAAAAATAATAAAAAAACTTAAATCTCAAGAAGAAAAACCGCTGGGTGTTGAAGAAAATCCTTCTGATTTATTGCCAAAAACAGCTGAACAACTTAGCGCCCCATTAGCTATTGTTAAAAAAAGGCAACCAATTGATTTTAGGTCCTTTTTTGAAAAAAGATTTTTATTTACGGATGAAAATTTGACTGACTTATGAAATCAAACTAAAACCGAATATTCTTTTTTTGAGGAAATTTTTAAAAGAGTTAAAATTCTCAGTAAGCTAGAACACCAAAAAATTGTCCTTTGATTAAACGGAAATTCAAAAATTACCAACTCTATAAAAGCAAAAAGCGTGAAAATTGCACATAATTTTATAGAAAACAACGTTATTTTTGAAAGTCCATCGCATTATTTTTTAAAAAATGTAACAAAATATAATTTTTTCCTTGAACCAAAAAGACCAATAAGAGAAATACATTATTTTGAAATTAAGGATTTGATTATAACAATAATTCAAAAAACTAAATCAATTTCAAAAGAGGATATATATTCATTAATTCTCGAAGTAACCGATTTTTCTTTCCTAAAGAAAAAGACTCGCGACTATTTAGATCAATGTTTTCAAAAATTACTTGATGATAAAATAATTTTTGAAAACAAAGGAGAAACTTTTTCCTTAGTAAATCCTTAATTTTTCCCTTTTTTCAAAAAAATCATTAAAATTACATTATTAAGTGAAAAACATACGTTTTTAGTGCTCATGTGGTATAATTTATCTTTAAATATTGAGGTTTGGTCTAATGAAAAAAGCTTTAAAAATTCTCTTTCAAACATCCACACCATTTCTCTTATACGCTGGAATTATTTCAAGCGCAGTTGTTTTTAGTGCAAAAAATACTAATTTATCACCAAATTTGTTGAAAAAATCAGAAACTGGGTTGTTAAAAGAATTAAAATATTTAGCATTAGGCGATTCGCTTAGCTCAGGTTTTGATTGAGAAAGTAATCTTGACGGCCGCGGAAAAATGACTGACGGTTCTATTAGCGGGATCTCTTTTCCTGCTTTTTTCGCCAATTTTGCCCAAAGTATTCAACCTAATTCTGTAAAATCTTTTAAAAATTTAGCACTAAATAATTCCTCAATTTCAGATTGAATTTATCTTCTTGATCCAAAAAATAATATTATAAGTGATGAAAATCTTGTTAATTTAAGGAGCCAAACTTACAATTCTTCAAATTTTGCCGACACAATTCGCTCAGTATTTGAAAATTTTAGTGGCGATTTTTCAAACTTAAGAAATGAAATCCGAAACGCTAATTTAATTACAATTTCAATTGGTTTTAAGGACTTTCTTAATACATTTAATAGTACTTTTTTTGACAATGTTCTTTCAGGTAATACATCCCAAAATTCATACGAGACAATAGCAACAAATATTAATTACGCATTTGTAAAAATTAAGCATAACTTGAAAAGGTTAATAACTTTAATTAAAAATATTAATCCTGAAACTTACATAAATTTAATTGGATATTATAATGAACATACAAAAATTGATAAATTTTTAAATGATTTACTTAAAAATTATTTGCTAGAATTTGAACCTAATTTACTTTCAGTAAGTCGTCTAAACGATGAAATAAAAGAAGTCTCACAACAAATGGGCGTTAATTTCATAAATCCATTTTTCGAAAAATCTTGAGATGGAAAATCAGACCCGTTTTTTGATACAAATTTAGATTTCAGACCTCAAATAAAAGCTAACAAACAAATAGCCCAAAATTTAATCATTTCATTAGCTTTGTCCCCAAAAAGTCTTAATAAATCTACAAAACGCGATGAAAACGATGAAATTTTACTAACTAATTTTTCTGCTAATAACTTAGATTCTCAACAACTAGATTTTGGCTCCAACAAGGAAATTTTAGAAAAAATCACTGTTAACGGTTCGCTTCAAAATTTTATTAATGAAAATTCTAGTTTTGAAGAAAAAAGCATCAAAGATCTACATACAATTTCATTTCAGCAGCCAGAATCAGCAAATTATGCCAGTGCTTTGACTCAATTTGTTGGCTTTTTTGATTCTGAACAGAGCGATATTGTCAACGTATTTAAAGATTTAATTAACACTTTTTCCAATAGATCTCAACCAAATTTTGAAGCATTCAATAACGTTGTTGAAGTAATTTTAAAAAGTGATTTTTTCACAAATTTAACACAGTATGCTCAGCAATTTATTGCAAATTCTGCTACCCAAAATGTTGAACAAAATGAATCTGATGACAATTTAGACCAAGAAAGTTCTGACTTATCTGCATCAAACCAAACAAAAACATCCCCTGATTTATTAAGTTTTTTGAAAGAAAAATCCCTTTCTCAGGAAAATATTCTCGGACTTTTAAAGGAAATTTTGTCTAGCGAATATGTTCAGAGCCACCACACTAAAACAGTTAATTTATTTTATAATTTACTATTTAACCAACCGGCAATTTCTAAATTATTAGTTAGCTCAATTTCAACTCAAGAAAATATCCAGCAAGTAATAAAAGAAGTATTTCAATTTAATTCAGTTCAAAAATTTGTCACTTTTATTTTTACAGAACTAATAAACAATAATCAAGATTATGTATCAGCTAAATCTTTTAGTCAAGTATTGTATTTATTTTTACAAAATTCAAATAATTACAATAAATCAGTCGCTTTTATTAAAAATTTTGTAATAGAAGCTCTTAAAAGACCTAATTTTTTGAATGCTATTTTTGAGACTTTATCAACTCAATTTGGCTTTAATATTGAAAAAGAAGACATAAATTCGCTTATAACTTTGATTACAAGCGTTAGCGACATATTAGTTAATACTAAAACTTTCAAAAATTTAATTGATTTGTTATCTAATGAAGTTATTTTTGGAATAAAAAGTGGTGTAAGCAATAATCAGACCGATTTTTCTTTCTTTTCGAATATTCTTTCTAATTTAACCAATAAAGTTAGTGATTTTATCAAAGATAAGGCAAATATTTATAATCTTTTCCAAGATATTATCTCTTTTTCACCTTCAGCTAAACAACTAGATTCTGTTAAGTCTTTGCTTGGCAAATTTTTACCATTTATTTCAAAAATTAATTTAAGTTTTATTCTTGACAAAAATTCTGAGAATTATCAGGCTTTAAATTTAATTTTTGAGTCTTTTTCAGATTTCCTGGCACAAGACAACTTTAAAGAATTAAATGATTTAATTAGTGCAATTATGGACGATGTTTTCTTGGTTAATAACTATAAATATCAAAATAGTCACGATTTATACGGTATAATTTTTAATTTATTATCTAATAATTCCCAAAAATTAAAGCCAATTTTGTATAAGTTTATTGAACAAAACCTTAACAACACCAAAGTTTTAGATGCACTTAAGTCTCTTTTTGCTAAAATTTTGCCACACGAATTTCTTGAGAAACTTGACCAAACCAATCAGTCAAATTATTTTAAAAAGCTAATTGACTCTGTTTTTGAGGTTATTTCTGAATTAACTATTGAATATAATACCAAAATTGAGCTAACGAAAAACAACGGTTTTATCAAACAAATAGACAAAAAATTAGAAAATAATTTAGATTTTAATCACTTATTAGACAAACTCAAAAGCAAAAAGTCATAAAAAAACAACTACTATTTAAACTCAATGCAAATAGAAAACTCGTTTTTATTTACGTTGAGCCTAAAAAAATATATGAAGTTTTAAAAGAACAATAACCAAAAGCCCTAAATTTGTAGATTTCTAAACGGGTAAATTTAAGACATACCATCATATTTAAAAATATAATGGAAAAATTCGCATTTTCTGATTTTTTTATAGCAAAAACATAACTAATTCCCCCTTAATTCTATCTCAAAATTTATTAATTTATTCTTAGTGAGATTTATTATAACATAATTTTTTCCTAGACCAAGCATTTTTTTTTTTTTTTGCAAAATCTTAATTTTAAAACTATAAAAATTAAGGTTTTAGCGTCAAAAAACCCGGATTTACCGGTATTTTTTCATATTTATATCCACTAAAAAGTGAATTTTTGTCATCAAACAGGTAAACTTGGGACAAACTTAAAAGCAAAAAACCATAAATTTAAATTTTTTTAATTTCAAAAAATTTTAAATTATTTTATTCATGCAATAGACTTTTTAGTGTATTTTTTTTCATTTTTGATTTTACAAACATATCAACTTTTTCTTGTACATTTTGAAAAAAATTAAAAACTTTTTGGTCAAGTTTTACAATTTTTCCTTTTTGGTCAATTATATGGCTAGTTTTGTGCTTTTTATTTTTAACAAGTCCAAAAATAGGTGCCTGAATTCCGATATTTTTTAGAACACTTGCAATCACGTTGACTTGATTACTTGCGCCGTCAACCAAAATTACATCGGGTTTAAGCGAGTTTTTAATTTTAAAGTATTTTTCAAACCCTTGTTTCATATAGTTCGTGTCGCCCTTTTTAGACCCGGAAAAATTAAAAAAACGACTATAACTAGGCTCATATGATCCATCGATGTAGAAAATAATTCCTGTTGTTGGGAAATTTTTTTCTGTTTTTTGGGCAGTTTTTTCAACATTTTGTACAAAAGTTAAAAAAGAATTGTCTATTGCCATTATTTTGTTGGCACTTTTTATTTTCAGATTTTGCTTAATTAATTCCAAAATTTCAAAATTTTGGACTTTATTTTGATTTTTAGCTTGACTAGCGATAAAATCAAAGTGATTTTCCTTTAAATTGTCCAAAATTTGCTTATATTGTTTACTTTTTGCAATTTTTAGCTTAATTTTGCTGTCAAAAAAATCCAAATATTTATCAAGGCTAAAATCAACTATTAATTTGTCAGGCGAAATATGATTTTTATAGTATGAATTTAAAAAATTAACTAAAGTCTCAAAAGTATTTAGAACAATTTCGAGATAAAAATGCTTGTTTGATAAAAAAATACCGTTTCGGTAAAAGGCAAAACTGACAACCAAAGAGTCAGAATCAAGACTAGAAAAACAAAGAAAATCAAGATTTTCTGCGTTATTTAGGTCAATATTTTGCTCTTGACTTCTTGCATTTTTAAGTCCACTGATAGCATCAAAATATTCTTGGGCCAGTTCAAAGTGAAAATTTTGCTTAGCAGCTTCTAATTTTTCCTCAAGAAGTGCGATTTCGTTCCTTTTTTGCAGTAAATTTTTGCAAAAAAGGAACTTTTGTCGAAAAAATTCTACATCTTGATTAGAGGCTTTTTCACCTTTTTCATATAAGGCTTGGCTTTCAAGAAACTTTTTTAAGGCAAAAGCGTATTTTTTACTTGGAAAAGGGCCATAAAAAAAGACATTTGGATCATTTTTCCTTCTAGGAACTTTATAAACGAGCGTAATTTTTAATTGCTTAATTAATTCTAATTTTATATAAGGATATCCAGAGTCATCTTTTAGTTTGATATTATAAATTGGCTGATATTTGCTAATATATTCTTTTTCAAGGATTAGTGCTTCTTTTTCGTTAGCAACAATGTCATATTCAATTTTTCTAATTTTTTGTATTAGCAAGAAAGTTTTATAAGAATTTGTTGACCCTTTTGCATATTGATTGACTCTTGAGTGCAAATTTTTTGCTTTGCCAACGTATAAAAGTGAACTATTTTCATCATAAAAACGGTAAACACCTGTTTTTTTAGGCAGATTTGTACTCTTAATTAGTTGGTCAAAATTTTCCATAATAGTCCTCTAATAATAAAATTATAATTAATTTTTTCAAATACTGTTATGATTTAGCAAAAATTTGATATAATTATTATTTAAACTATTGGATTACTTGGAGGAAGAATATGGATTTTGAATCCTATAAAAGAACGGCAGAACCTAAAATAAAACAGATCAAAAAAGTTAGCAAAATTTTTTTAGCACTTTTTTTCACCTTTTTACTTGTTTTTATCGGCCTTTTGACTTATTATATACTTCAAGTCAATGGCGATGAAGGATTTCGAACCGAATTTGTCGAGGCAACTTGACTTGCAATAGCATTATTGTCAGCTGTAATTGCAATAGTTTTTTTAGTTTCTTTTTTTATCGGAATTTATAAAATAAAAGCGATGAAAAAAGTTGAGAAAAATATCGAAAGTCAACTAAAAGAACTTTAAAATTTTTAATTTAAGTTCAAAAAAACCCTTGAATTTATTGCCTTTTTTATTTCTTTAAAAAAAATTAGCACTTTTTGCTTGTGAGTGCCAAAAAATATGTTATACTATTTGTTGTCAAACAAAAAAGACAAATTTTATTCTTATTTTTTTAAATGAAAGGAAAACATAATATGGCAAAAGAAATAATTTTAGGTATTGACTTAGGAACAACAAACTCAGTTGTTGCAATTATCGAAAATCAAAAACCTGTTGTTCTTGAAAATCCTAACGGAAAAAGAACAACTCCTTCTGTTGTTGCCTTCAAAAATGGTGAGGAAATTGTTGGTGATGCTGCAAAACGTCAACTAGAAACTAACCCTGAAGCAATCGCATCTGTTAAAAGATTAATGGGTAGCGATAAAACTGTTCGTGCTAACCAAAGAGACTACAAACCTGAAGAAATTTCAGCAAAAATTCTTGCATATTTAAAAGAATATGCTGAAAAAAAGATTGGTCACAAAGTTTCAAAAGCTGTTATCACAGTTCCTGCTTATTTTGATAATGCTCAACGTGAAGCGACAAAAAATGCCGGAAAAATCGCAGGATTAGAAGTTGAAAGAATAATTAACGAACCAACAGCAGCCGCACTTGCATTTGGACTTGACAAAACAGAAAAAGAAATGAAAGTGCTTGTTTATGACTTAGGTGGTGGAACTTTTGACGTTTCAGTTCTTGAATTATCTAACGGAACTTTTGAAGTTTTATCAACAAGTGGTGATAACCATTTAGGTGGTGATGACTGAGATAATCAAATTGTTGAATGAATGGTTAAAAGAATTAAAGAAGAGTACGATTTTGATGCAAAAAGCGACAAAATGGCACTTACTCGTCTAAAAGAAGAAGCTGAAAAAACCAAAATTAACCTATCAAATCAAAGTGTTTCAACAATTTCCTTACCATTTTTAGGTCTAGGAAAAAATGGTCCAATTAACGTTGAACTTGAACTAAAAAGATCAGACTTTGAAAAAATGACAGCTCACCTAATTGACCGAACAAGAAAACCAATCGTTGATGCCTTAAAACAGGCTAAAATTGAAGCAAGTGAGCTTGACGAGGTTCTTCTTGTTGGTGGATCAACACGTATGCCAGCTGTTCAGACAATGATTGAACACACTTTAAATAAAAAGCCAAATCGTTCAATAAATCCTGATGAAGTTGTTGCAATTGGAGCTGCAATCCAAGGTGGAGTTCTTGCTGGTGAAATTAGTGATGTTTTATTATTGGACGTTACTCCTTTAACTTTAGGAATTGAAACCTTAGGTGGAGTTTCAACCCCATTAATTCCAAGAAATACAACAATTCCGGTAACAAAATCACAAATTTTCTCAACAGCTGAAGACAATCAAACCGAAGTTACAATTTCTGTAGTTCAAGGTGAAAGACAACTTGCTGCTGATAATAAAATGTTAGGACGCTTTAATCTTTCAGGAATCGAGCCTGCTCCTCGTGGTCTTCCACAAATTGAAGTTAGTTTTTCAATTGACGTTAACGGTATTACAACTGTTTCGGCAAAAGATAAAAAAACTGGAAAAGAACAAACAATTACAATTAAAAATACTTCAACTTTATCTGAAGAAGAAATTAACAGAATGATTCAAGAAGCCGAAGAAAATCGTGAAGCTGATGCAATCAAAAAAGATAAAATTGAAACAACAGTTCGTGCCGAAGGTCTTATTAATCAACTTGAAAAATCAATAACTGATCAAGGTGAAAAAATTGATCCTAAACAAAAAGAACTTCTTGAAAAACAAATTCAAGAACTCAAAGATCTTTTAAAAGAAGAAAAAATTGACGAACTAAAAACAAAATTAGACCAAATTGAGCAAGCAGCCCAAGCTTTTGCCCAAGCAAGCGCTCAACAAGCTAACAGTGCAAGTGAAACTGATTCAGATTCAAACACAATTGATGCTGAAATCAAACAAAATTAAAACCTAAAATTTATAAAAAACACACTTGCTTTTTGGCGGTGTGTCTTTTTTATATTAATATTTAAGACTTTTGCTTTAAAAAGTCTTAAATTTTTATTATTTTTCCCAAAATAATAAAAAAGTTTTTAAATTTAAAAAAGGAAATGTCAATTTTATGGCAAAACAAGATTACTATAAAACTTTAGGAATTGACAAAAACGCAACATTATCTGATATTAAAAAAGCCTATCGAAACTTAGTTAATATTTACCACCCTGATAAAAACACAAAAAAATCTGCTGAAGAACAAAAACAGGCCGAAGAAAAATTCAAAGAAATTCAAGAAGCTTACGAAATTCTTTCTGATGATTCAAAAAGAAGTCAGTATGACCGTTATGGCCATTCTGCATTTGATCAACAAGCCGGCGGTGGTTTTTCTGGATTTGGCGGTTTTGATTTTGCTGATATTTTTTCAAGTTTTACTTCGGGTTTTGGCTTTGGCGGCTCAAGGCGAAGCCAAAAATATAGCGGCCCTTTAAAAGGTGAAAATTTAACCGCCCGAATTTATATTAGCTTTATTGAGTCAATTTTAGGAACAAAAGTCAGCCAAAAGCTCACTAAATATTCTCAGTGTGACCAGTGTAAAGGTACAGGTGCAAATTCTGATTCAGACATAAAAACTTGCTCCAACTGTCATGGACAAGGTGTTCAAACCGAAGTTATTAACATTCCCGGATTTGGCCGTATGCAAAACCAAACAACTTGCTCGGTGTGTTCAGGTAGTGGAAAAACTGTTACAAAAAGTTGCAAAAAGTGCCGTGGAAAAACAATAATTGAAACCAAAGAAGAAATCGAAATTTCAATTCCCGCCGGAATTAGAGACGGAATGTTCATTCGGGTTGCAGGATTTGGTGGCCCTGGTCATAAAGGTGGACCTTCTGGGGATCTAAATATTGAAATTAATGTCCGCCCGCACAAATACTTTTCAAGATCAGGGAATGACATTCATGTAGAGATGCCAGTTTCGATAGTTGATATTATTAATGAAAATAAAGTTGAGGTTCCTAGTCCAACTGGAATGAAAAGTTTACAGCTTTATAGTCATTATAAATCAGGTCAGACGGTAATTATTGCCCGAGCAGGTGCGCCTGATCCCCAAAATCAACGAATAATCGGTGATTTACGGGTAAAATTAGTTTTTTATGTTCCTGAATTTAACAGTCGACAAAAAAACGAACTCAACCAAGTTTTTAGCCAAATAAAAGATAAAGTCAAAGCAAAATGGCTAAAAGAGTTTCAATAATTTAAAAAACAATTTATAATTTCAAATAAATTGTTTAGGGAATCAATTTTATATGTCTTTTAAAAAAATAAATATTGCAATTGACGGACCTTCAGGGGTTGGAAAATCTAGTATTGCCAAGCAAATAGCACTAAAATTTAACTATTTATTTATAAATACAGGTGCACTTTATCGTGCGGTTGCCTTATTTTGCCAAAATCACAAAATTAATGCTGAAAAAGAAAGTCAAGTCACAAAAAAATGAGATCCTAATGTTTTGTTACTTGATGCAAAAGGTGATGTTTGGCTTGAAAATCAAAATGTAACTGAATTGCTACGTGATGATTTAATTTCAAAAAATGCGGCAATAATTGCTCAGTATGGCAAAATTCGCGCTGATATCACCCAGCTTTTACACGATTTTCAAAGAAATAACAAAGGAATTGTCGTTGAAGGTCGCGATACAACTTATAATATTATGCCAGATGCAGATTTAAAAATTTTTCTTTGAGGCGATGCCCAAACGCGCGCAAAAAGGCGCTTAAAGCAAAATGCTTGTTTAAATTTGGAAACAAATTTTCCTGAAGTTCTAAAATCAATCGAGCGTCGGGACTATCTTGATATGTCACGGAAAATAAATCCACTAAAAAAAACGATTGATTCAATTTTTATTGACACAACCAATTTTAATCAAGATGAAATTGTCGAGCAAATTTCTAAATTAGTCCTGAGAAAAATTTCGCAACTGGAAAATTAATTTCTTTTTTACTTTAATTATGAAAAACTTAGTCGCCCTTGTTGGCAAAGCAAATGTCGGAAAATCAACACTTTTTAATCGAATAGTTGGAAAAAAAATTTCAATTACCGATCCAACCCCAGGTGTTACAAGAGACCGAATTTACGAAAATGCGCGCTGAAATAGCAAGGATTTTATCTTAATTGACACAGGTGGAATTCAAATTGAAACCAAAAATTTTCAAGAACTAATCAGAATTCAGCTTCAAATCGCAATTGAAGAGGCCCAAATTTTAATTTGAGTTCTTGATGGAACAGCCGGAATTGATTCTGAAGATCATTTTGTCCTGAATTTATTGCGAAAATCGCAAAAAAAGATAATTTTAGTGGCAAATAAACTTGATAATTCCAAAAATTTTGATCCAAGTATTTATGAACTTGGATTTGAAAAAATTTTTGGAATTTCAGCCCTGCACGGCCAAGGTGTTGGTGATTTACTTGATTTTTTAGTTGGTAATTTTGAAAAAACTGCTAAAAACCAGCAATCTTTTTTTAAATTAGCAATCATTGGCAGACCTAATGCTGGAAAGTCTAGCCTTTTAAATCGAATTTTAGGTCAAAATCGTTCAATAATTTCTGACATTCCCGGGACTACGCGTGATTCGATTTCGGGACTGTGAAAATTAGAAGGCCAGACTTTTGAAATAATTGACACTGCCGGAATCAAAAAAAAATCTAAACTAGTAGAATCTGTTGATTTTTACGCGCTTATACGTGCTTTTCGGTCTTTGGATGATGCTGATTTGAGTTTGATTTTAATCGATGCTACCCAAGATATTCATCATTTTGACCTTAGAATTGCTGGATATGCCTGAGAAAGAAACAAACCGATTATAATTGTTATTAATAAATGAGACTTGATCGAGAAAAATACCTTAACTCAACAGCAATTTGTTAAAAAAATACGTGAAAAATTTAAATTTCTCGATTGAGCCCCAATAGTTTTTATTTCAGCAAAAACCGGTGAAAAAATTCACAAACTTGCTGAACAGATTTTTGAAACTAAAAAAAATTTGTCAAAAAAAATACCAACAAACCACTTAAATCAATTTTTAATGGAAATTCAGCTAATTCAACCCCACCCGAATGTCAATGGGAAAAAGGTATTTTTTAATTTTATTAGCCAAATTAGCGCTAAAATTCCGAGTTTTGTTTTTTTTGTAACTGACAAAAATTTGGTTCATTTTTCATACCAGCGCTATATTGATAACCAAATTCGAAAATATTTTGATTTTTTTGGCTGTCCAATAAAAATTATTTATAAAAATATAAAAAAAAGTGGTAAAATAAGTTAAAATTAAAGCGATTTAATAAGAATGGAGCACAAAAAATGAACAAAAAAGAACTAATCGAACAAATTGCTACCGAAACAAATTTGCCTGTTAAAAATGTTGAGCTTGTTTTAAATCAATTTTTTGGAATAACAGCTGATGTTGTAAAAAAACAAGGCAAATTGGTTATAAATTCTTTTGGAACATTCCAAGGAGTTTTTAAACCTGCCTCTTCATCTTTTAATCCGCTCACCAAAAGTCAGATTACAGTCGAAGCTAAAACAACAATAAGATTCAAACCTTCAAAAGTTTTAAAAGATTATATTGCCTAAAAAGGTTGTAAATGTTCAAAAAAAAACGAAAAAAAGGTAATTTTAAGTATAAAACTGCAAATCAAGTAATATATGGTAATGTTGTTTTACAAAAACTAAAAGAAATTAAGTACGGTAAAAAAATAGCCCTATTTTTACTTCTTTTTACTCTGGTTGCTGTTCTTGCCTTAATAATTATTTTTATTGTTTTTCATTTTGCTGGAAGTGGAAATAATATCCAGGAAGTCGTTTCGCGAAGCTAAATGGAAAATACAAAAATTCGCAATTTTGCAATAATTGCCCATATTGACCACGGAAAATCCACTCTAGCTGACCGAATTCTTGAGTTTACAAACACAGTTTCAAAGCGTGAATTAAAAGATCAGCATCTTGATTCGATGGACCTTGAAAAAGAGCGAGGGATCACAATCAAACTAAATGCTGTTCAAATACGTTATAATTCTTATATTTTTCACCTAATTGACACCCCAGGACATGTCGATTTTACTTATGAAGTTTCCAGGTCACTTGCTGCAACCGAAGGTGCACTGCTTTTAGTTGATGCAAGTCAAGGAATTCAAGCCCAAACTTTAGCCAATGTTTATTTAGCCCTTGAGAATAATTTAGAAATAATTCCAATTATCAATAAAATTGACTTGCCTTCGGCAAATGTTGAAAAAGTTAAGCAAGAAATTGAGTCAACAATTGGAATTTCAGCACAAAATGCAATTCTCATTTCAGCAAAAAACGGCATTGGGATTGAAAATGTCCTCGAGGCAATTGTAAAATATATCCCGCCTCCTAAATATTCAAGCGAAAAAGATCCTTTAAAAGCTTTGGTTTTTGATTCTTATTTTGATATTTATCGTGGTGTTGTAATTTTTGTTCGGGTTGTAACTGGAAAAATTAGTGTTGGAAATACTTTTAAATTTATGGCAAATAATTTAAAATTTTCCGTAATTGAACTAGGAATTTCTAATCCAAATCAGGTCAAAAAAAATGAACTAGTTGCTGGCGAAGTTGGTTGAATTGCCGCCTCAATCCGTAATGCAAAAGATGTAAATGTTGGTGATACAATAACTTTGGTCGAAAATCCGGCCGACTCGCCGCTTCCTGGTTATAAAAAAATGGTGCCGGTGATGTATACAGGATTTTATCCTATTGATTCACAACAATATAACCTTTTAAAAGACTCGCTTGAAAAAATTTCGCTTTCAGATTCATCAATAATTTATGAGCCAGAGTCATCAAAAGCGCTTGGTTTTGGTTTTCGCATCGGGTTTTTAGGCCTTTTACATATGGAAATTTTGCAAGAACGGCTTGAAAGAGAATTTAATGTCGGCATTATTGCAACCGCACCTTCGGTAGAATTTGAAATAACTCGCACTAACGGTGAAATTCAAAAAATTTCCAATCCAAGTTTGTTTCCTGAACCTAATTTTATTAGTGAAATTAGGGAACCTTTTATTTTAGCGAAAATTTTTCTTCCTGATGAATTTTTAGGGGCAATTATGGGACTTTGTCAAGATCGCCGTGGAATTTACGTTGATCTTGAATATATTGATGATTTTCGTCGCCGTTTAATTTATAAATTACCTTTAGTTGAAGTGATTTTTGACTTTTTTGATCGTCTAAAATCACTTTCAAAAGGATATGCTTCCTTTGAATATGAGCTAATTGGATTGCAACCTTCAAAATTAGTTAAGTTAGATATTTTACTTAATGGTCAAAAAATTGATGCCCTTTCAATGATAGTTCATAAAGATTTTTCTTATCCAAAAGCGCGTGATTTAACGCAAAAATTAAAGGAAATAATTCCAAGACATTCATTTGAGGTGCCAGTTCAGGCAGTTATTGGTTCAAAAGTTATTGCCCGTGAAACAATTAAGGCTTATCGTAAAGATGTTACTGCCAAATTATATGGTGGTGATGTTACAAGAAGAAAAAAACTTTTAGAAAAGCAAAAGGCCGGAAAAAAACGAATGAAATCATTCGGAGTTGTCGATGTTCCTCAAGAAGCATTTTTAGCAATTTTAAAAACTAACATTAACGAAAAATAGTGTATAATTTTACAAAAGGGGAAAAATTTAGGAAAAATATATTAGTTTTTTCTACTTTTGTGAAATTATGAAAAAAAGACAGAACTTTAATAACAGCAACTACCATAAACGACCTAGTTTTACAAATTCAGCCTACCGTGAGTCAAGGTACTATAAAAACGTGCAAAATCGTCCTAATGTTCAAGAAGATTTTGATGATTCAGATGAATATTTTGCCCAAAAAAATCATTACCGACCAGAATATAGAAGTCCGCAAAATTATTCAAACCATTTAATCGAAGAAAATTATTATCAGGCAATGGAACAAAAAACTCTTCAACAAGAGGCAAATGCTTTTATTTCAAAAGAAGTGAGAAAAATTTTTGGGCTTGAATTAATTTTTTTACCACTAAAGGCACTTTTTTGATTGCTAGCTTTTTTAGCAATACTAACTGTTTCATTGCTTTGAGTTTATGAGTATATTCCAAGTTGAAATTATGAGCAAAAATATTTACCACTTTTGATAATTCCGGGAATTATCGGTGCAATTATAATATTTTTATTTGTAAAAACCATGCTAGACTACCGAGCAATTAAAAAATCAGTTGAATATTTCCGCTCACAGCTTCGAAATAATTCTCACAGACTTGAAATGCCGCCAATGATTCCTTGATTAGTTAAAAAATTGAATCAAAAAGAGGTAAATGCAATTTGATTGGCTGCTTTTAGTTTGCTTGGAACAGCAATTTTAGGTTTAGTTTATTGAATTACTTTAAAATATTATCCAGAAAAAAATATTCAATTTTCAACCGAATTTATTATAAGCATGGTCTCAACTGGCGGATTTTTTATTTTAATGCTTGTTTATGACTTAACGCTTCGTCGGCGTTTATCAAATATTGAAGCAATTTTTGGGCATGTTTACCGTAAAAATATTAATATTGAATCAATCCGCTTTCGTCGTCACATGCTTTGAGCAATTTTTACAATAGTTATTTTCCTAATTTTAAGAAAAATTGCAAAACGTAAAAAGATAATTACTTAATTAATAAAGTCAAAATTCAAAAACATCCTCAAAATGGATGTTTTTTTGTTTAAACTAATATAAATATTAGATTTTAGTTTCTATTAAGGTCAAAGTGTTGTCAATAAATAATTGTTCCAAGTTTGACAGTTTGACGGCAAAATTAACTTTTTAGTGAATATAAATATGCAAAAATGCTGGTAAATCCATATTTTTTGACCTAAAATCTTAATTTTTATTATTGTAAAATTAACTTTTTGCAAAAAACAAAAAAGTAAAAAACATAAATAAGTTAGTATATAAACTAGTCCCGAGTTTCCCAGTTTTAAGGCAAAAATTCACTTTTTAGTGAATATAAATATGAAAAAACACCCGTAAATCAGTGTTTTTTGATTTTAAAATCTTAATTTTTATTACTATCATTTACTAGCATTTTAAGTAATTTTATGGTATAATTATAGATTATGAAAAAACAAAATAAAGATGGTTTTATTGAAATAAACAAATTGTTTGGCAAAAAACCTAAATATTTTAAGGAAATTTCAAACGTGAAATTTGAAACAAGTTATTTGAAAACAATCAATTAACTGAGGTTGGTTTAGTAACGATGTTGTAAAAATTAAGGCAAAGGGTTGAATTTAACACTTTAGATCAGCAAATAACATTTAAAAATCGAGATGGCGTTCCTAGTGACCCGAATATTTGAAATAGGTATGATTTTTACTTTGATATCTTAATAAATCACTAAAAAAAATTGTAAGTAACTTTTACCAAAAAACTTAAAAAACTGCCTAAAACCAGATGCTTTTTTAAAATTACCTTATGAAACTGGGAAACTTGGGAAAAACATAAATAAGTTAGTATATAAACTAGTTGTTTGAATTTTTTTCTACTAATTTTAAAAAAAAGTTTTATAATAATGGTATGAAAAGTCCAATAAGTACTAGTGGGAAAAACAAATCTCCACGCAAACCAAAAAGAAAATATACAATTAACGATCTTTCTGAAAATGATCGTGGAGTTTATCAAGACATAATGGAGACTGTTCTTAGAAGATCCGGAATTGACCCTGCAATTATTTTTGAGGAGCTTAAACGACGAAAACAAGAACTAGAACAAGAGCAAGAACTAGAACAGCAACAAGGAAAAGATAAAGAACAGGATAAAGATAAAATCGAAAATTAGGCTAGTATAAAAACTAGTTGTCTGAATTTTTCTACTAATTTTCAAGAATTTCTACTTAATACTTTATATAAAATAGTTGTGTTTTTACCTTCATTTAATAGAAAAATTATTAATTTTAAGATATTTAAAAATTTAATTTTTCACATGCCCTTTAATTAAATAACTGATTCTATTAATAAAATCATCATAATCATTTATTATTACGGAATTTTGGATTTGAGTTTCTATTGGTTTTAGTATATTTGAAAATTCAAGAGCATTGAAACAATTATCAAGGTGAAAATTAGCGACCGTTTTATAATCCTCAAAATTTTCAATTTCATTTATATTATTGTGTTTAGATTTATTTTCTAAATTTAAGCAAGCAAAATTGATAATTACAATTAAAACTTTATTAGGTATATGTCTAAAATCTGATTGATTTTCAGTTGAAAGTTTTGCATATTTAAGAAAGTTCTTATAATTTAATTTTTCCCATTTTTTGTTGATTCTATTTTTAGAAAAATAAGGAATCTGTTCAAAAATAATTAAGATCTGAAAATATAATTTATCATTTTGACTACGAATATTGGCGGTTTCTCCAAGCATATTTTCAAAATAATTTATTGAATTTTGTAAATAATTTTGCACAACAAACTTAAGACCTATACCAGCAATTATTTCGTTTTTATATTCAATTCCAATATCTACTTTTTTATCATAATACCGGCCGATCATTTTAGCTTCTTTTTGAAATTGATTTCCGTTATCAAAACCTAATGAATATATTTTAAAATCTTGGTCTAAGTTTTGCAACATTGAATTAGCAACAAAACTATGAATTATCTTTATTTTTTCATTCGATCTTGACGACCCTTTATGAAGATAAGATATAAAACTTTCTTTAATTATTTCTAAAAAGTCATTATTTAATTTTTTCATTTACGTCCCTAACATAAAGTCTAAATATTTTTTAACATCTTTTGTTGAAAAAGTATAATAACCACCATTTTTGTACTTTCCTAATAATTCTACAAAGTCAAGAAAAACTTTACTTTGTAATTTTTCAGCAATTGATTTATAGTCAATTTTCTCACTTATAATGTAAAAACCACTATAAATACAGGTATTTTTTTGAATTAAACTTATTTTTAAAGGTTTGTTTTCCTTGACTAATGAATTTAGAACCAACCTTTCTTTATCAGTGTCTGAAATAGCTTGTCTTCGACCAAAACTATATCAAAAATTCTTATTTAAATGGTCAAAACTACGTTTTTGAAGTTTTTCTTTGAAAAAATTAAGGTGTTCAAAAATTTCAAGTTGCTGTTTTAATTCAGAATCTGAAATAATTTGGAAATTTTTGGTATTATACGGAAAAATAATTTTTGCTCATTTGCCATTTGATGCTTTTAAAACGGGCAAAATATATTTAGAATTAAAGTTAAAATCGCCAATAAAAACTGAATCAGCTAAAGTTGCCAAACCATTTTTGACACTAATATCACTTTTTTTCTTGTTGTAAATAATTTCTTTTAGAAAAGTTAGCTTTTCTGGGGTTGAAAAATAAAAATTGTTATCTAAATAAAATTGTTCATATTCTAATTTAGAAACAAGAAAAATTGAATTTGTTTTACTGTCAAAATTAAAATAATCGACCACTTGATTTCTAGCCGATTTGTCAATTGTGAAAATTGTTGTATAAGTTGTTGCCTTAAAAAATTGGTGATGTTTATGATCGACAACTGATTTTATGATTTTATTTTTGTATAAAAATTCCCGAAAAATTGAGCCTGCTTTGGATGTAAAAAATGAAGATGGACTAACATAAGATAAAATTCCATTTTCACTTAACATTTTAATACCAATTTCATAAAAAGCAAGGTAAATATCTGTCATACCAATCGTTGAAAAATTAAAATTTTTCAACAATTTATTATTATCTAAATTATGAATGCGAATATAAGGTGGATTTCCGACAACAAAATCCATTTTTCCGTTAAAATGTTCGATTTCAAGGGTATTTTTAGCTTTAAAATCTCAGTTTACTCCTTCAATTTTATAATTTTGAACAACTAAATTTGCTCGGAAAATAGCATTTTTTACATGTTTTTCATCAATATCAATTCCATGAATATAAGTTTCTAATTGATGTTTAAGAGATTTTAAATTAGAATTTTCTCTAAAAAAGGCTTTGCAATAGCGTTCAATAATTTTAACTAAAAATTGACCATTACCGCAACTGTTATCGATAATATGTTTTTTAAGTATGTTTTCTTTGTAACCAGCTTGATCTAAAATAAGGTCAACCAATAAATCTGGTGTAAAAACTTGCCCATTTAATTTTTGACTAACATTCTCATGCATAATAAATTTTTTATTTCTTATTTTATTTTAAATTACGAAGTTAATTTAAAATTATACCAAAACAAGTAAATAACCCAATAAAATTGTAATCTATAAAATTTTTGAGTGTTTAAAACCTCTTAAAACCTTATAAAAATTAAATTTTAAATACAAAAAATTTAATTAGTCATTCTAGAATAAGCGGCACTAAAAAAATAGCAGCCAAAACTAGACCAATATGCTTGATGATTAAGCGATAATCATCAAATGGTGAAATCGTAACACTAAAAGAATAAGTTAATACTCAAAAAGAGTATCAAAAAATAATAAAATTTATAAAAACTGAAAATAGATAAATAATTAGAAAACGAACTTGCCGTTTTTTAATAATAGGATTTAATTCAGCGCTTTTTGTATTAAATGAGAAGACGTGTAAAAATATATTAAAATAATAGGAAGGCAAATATACTCTAGTAGTTAATCACAAACCATCAATCAAAACGAAAATATTTTCAATGATTTTATCAGGGTTATATCTATCTTTTTTTCTTACGTTGACTCAAATATAAACACTTTTTTTCTTTATAAGATTATAATTTTTTTCAAAATCAAAATTAGCTAAGAAATCAAATTGTTTATTTATATCTAATTTACCTAAATTTTTTTTACATTTCTTTATTAGGTAAAAATTAAAAATTTTTTGGAAAAAACTACACAAATACGAATAAGGCAACAACAAAAGCGAGTAAAAAATTGCTTCGATAAAATGTCGAAAAAAGTAATTATCAAAAACTTTTGTATTAAAATGAATTAAAAAATCAAATTTAAGCGTAAAAATTAGTACTAAAATAACTAAAAAAAGTGGTGCTGGATAACTTATTAAAAACAGTGTGAATAGCAAAACAAAGTGTTTGATTGTTTTTTTATCAGGATTAAATTTAAATACAAGAAAAAAGAACAACCTAAAATACAAAATATTACCTAAAATAGGTACTTTTGAAAATTCTCTAGGAATTTTCAAATTAATAAATTTTTCAACAGTCAATCAGAAATACATTTTTACAAAACAAATTTCCTTAAATTAAATTAATAAACTAGTTAAACTAGCCTAAGAATCAACCATTTTGCCTTTAATAATACTATCAAAAAATAAAAATTTATTTCTCAAATAGTCAAAAAGTTATTCATAATTTAGGATGATAAATCGCCGTGGGTAGCATGAGAAAACCAAAAATTATACTAAATAAACCAGAAAGTAATAATTGTTTTGCTTCGTCATTAGTATCATTTAAATTGCCATTTATTTCAGATACGTTTTCCATTATAAAATAATATACTATTCAAAACGGATATCAAGTTAATATAAGTTGTATAAAAACAAAAGTAAAATAAACGTATAAAAAGATTCTCCAGTTTTTTTTAGAAATATTTGAATTTGTAAATTCAGTAGCGTTGAACAAAAAAACTTCCAAAATTATATGTGCAAAATATTTTGGCAAATTTCAGTTAACTTTTCACCATCAACTTTGGATAATAATAAAAATATTTTCAATTATTTTTTCTGGATTATACCAATGTTTTTTTTCAACACCCATATAAAATTTTCGTTGACATAGAAATTTATAATGTTTAGTATAATTAAAATTGTTTAAAAATGAGAATTTATTATTTGTGTCCAATTTGCCAAGATTTTTTTTAACTTGTTTTACCAAGTATAAATGAAAAATTTTTTGAAGAAAACCTGAAAAATAGGAATAAGCCACAATTAAAAGTGAGTAGCCAATTATTTCGATCAAATGCCGAATAAAATAATTATTAAAAAATTTTAAATCTAAATTCCTTAGAAAATCAGCATTACCGGTAATTAACAATGTTATTATAACTAAGAAAAGAGGGGCTGGATAACTTATCAAAGAAAGTACTACAAATAAAAAGTAATGTTTTATTGTTTTTTTATCAGGGTTAAATTTAAAAACTAAAAATGAAAATAGTTTAAAATACAAAGTATTACCTAAAATAGGAATTTTTAAAAATTTTTTCGGTATTTGAAGGTTTATAAATTTTTCAACTGTTAATCAAAAATTCATTTTAAGACATAATCTCCAATTTGGGTCGTAATCAAATTTGTACTGGTTAATGCCACTTTTGCTGCAAATTGTCCTTTTCTTATTTTTTTTATTTTGATCGTGCTTGAATATTTTGCCTATTGATAGGTCATCTGACCCGATTCTAAAGGTTTTACATGCCACTTTGTTTTAATAGACGACTAATTTTTAAGCAAATTAATAATTTGCATTATCAAATAAATAAAAGCAATTCGTGCTGAAGTGTGCTTTTCAAGAACGTCCTCATTTTTGAATGTTAAGAAACTAATTGAGGATTGCTTGAATAAATTACTTTCATAATTCGAAGTAAAGGAAATAATATTACAATTTTTAGATTTCATTGTTTGAACTAATCGATCTATCTCTAAATGCATACCAGAAAAACTAAAGAAAACACAAACACTAAAATCCACAGATTTTTCCACTCATTTCTGCTGAACTTCAAAGTCATAATGATAATCGACATAATATTGTAATTTCGATAAATAATTAGCAAAAATCTGAATTATTTCTAAATTTGATCCCTTACCAAAAAATATAATATGCCGCACCTTCTTTAACAAGGCAACAAATTTTATAATAGAATCATGATTTATCTTGTAAAGATTATCGAGATTTTTACTAATAAGAGAATGATATAGGCTAACTGTTGTATTTTTGCCGGCAATTTTGTTGTTCGAAAAACGGCTTTTTTGAATTTGCATATAAGAATAATTACGGTCAAGCGCTGGCAATAAATCCTTTAGCCCTTTAAAACCGAGTTTTTTGCAAAATTTTATTACCGAAGCTGTTGAACAATTAGCATTTTTAGCAATTATACTTAATTTTAAAGTCATAATTTTGGCGATATTTGAAATCAAAAATTTAGCAATTTCCTTATCAATAAAATTATGATTTTGCTTAGAAAACCACAGTAAATCATTCATCAAATTACTATCCATTTTATAAAATTATACAATATAACAATTTATTATAGTAACATAAAATAGTATTAACGCATATAGCGATAACTTGATAAAGCTTGTGATCAAAGACTTTTTAAAAAAGGAATTTTGATCACAAATTTTGCTAGTATAGGATTTTTGATTGCTTTTTTAGAATTTTTCATACCATTAATACAGATTTTTAGTGTAGAGCTAAATGTTACAGATTTTTACACTACTATCAAATTTAGCAAAAAATAGTAATTTTTGTTTTAATTTGTAAACTTAATTTTAAAGCAATGAAAAATTAACATGCTAATTTTAAAATTAGAATTGGTATAGAAAATACCAACTAATTTTTAGCAAATTAACAATTTGCATTTCAGATAAACACAATGGCTAATGAAATTTAATTTTCAAAATACCATTAACATTAAAAAACTAAACAAAGATTATTGTATAAATCAATTTAATAATTTGAAAATATTGATAGATTTTAACCTTTTCCAAAGCATTATATGCTTGATATTTTCAGTAAAATCACTATTTTTACAATAAAATCGCGACTTAAACTGTAAAAAATTGATGAAATTCTTGTTAATGTGAGCACGATTTAAACTAATAATTCTATTTTATAAACAATTTTGTTATCACACGAGCATTTTTTTGGGCTACTAATAAGGATGATCACGACCAAAGGGTGGTAAAAATCCTTGAATTCTTTAACTTTAATTTTACAAAATTTAACTGCTCAAAAATCTAGAATTTCTTCATCAATGAAAATATGATTCTGCCTTGGTGGTCGATCAAATTATTAATCAAATTCACATATACTCCACAAAATTGTATCGATATTAAGGAGGTTTTATGGCAAATTTAATCAAAACTATTAAAACTAAAATTCAGTCGTTTGGCGGACTTTTAGGACAAATGATAATGCCAATTATCGGTATTTTTATTGCCTGAGGTCTACTTACATCTTTTTTTATTCCCACAGGTTGAACACCGAATAAAGATCTTGCAGCCATGGTAGGTGTTGGAATTACTTATATAATTCCAATTTTAATTTGCTTTCTTGGTGGTTATAAAATTTACAAAATTCGCGGTGGTGCAATTGCTGGAGTTGTAGCAATTGGTGCGGTAGCTGCTGGTCAGTCAGAAATTTTTATAAATATCACTGGCGGAACAGCACCAATGTTAGTTGCAGTTATGCTATTTGGTCCGATTTCAGCACTTATTTTGAAACACACAGAAAAATTTTGAATTAATAAAATTCCAAGTGGCTATCAAATGTTAGCAAATAATTTCTATCTTGGAATTCTCGGATTTGTGCTTTTATTCCCCGTTTATTATTTGTCAATTTATTTTATTGGTTACTTTATTAAATCACTCGGGTTTTTGACCCAAAAAATGGGAGAGTGAAAGTTATATCCTTTAATTGCCTTAATTGTTGAACCTGCAAAAATACTTTTTCTAAATAATGCAATAAATCACGGTGTTTTTACAACTTTAGGAACAATTCAAGTAACTGAAACTGGCAAGTCAATTTTATTTTTATTAGAATCAAATCCTGGACCAGGATTAGGGCTTTTATTATTCTATCTAATTTTTTCAAAAGAAAAACAAATTAAAGGACAAACGGCTTCCTCAATTCCAATCCATTTTTTGGGCGGGATTCACGAGGTTTATTTTCCTTTTGCTATTTTAAGACCAGTTTTAATTTTATCACTAATTGCTGGAGGTATTTTTGGAAATTCAATCTTGCAAATTTTTAATGTTGGCGCAGTTGCTCCTGTCTCACCAGGTTCGGTTATTGCTCAGTATATCCAAGTTGAAAAATCGACAAATTCATTAGTTGGTATTACAATTGCGATTTTCGGATCTGCTATAGTGACTTTGATAAGTGCCTGAGCTATCAATTTTTTAACAAAACTACTAAATAAAAACAAGCAAAAAACTGAAAATTTAGACATTAATCATACAAAAAAATTGATTGAAACTGAAAAATTAAAAACAAAGAGCGCTCAACAATTAAATCCTAAAAAGATTGTTTTTGCTTGCGATGCCGGCATGGGTTCTTCTGTAATGGCTGCTTCAATTTTAAGGAAAGTTTTAAAAGATAATAATGTTGTTGACATTGAAGTTTCTAATTTAGCGATTGCCGATTTAACTGGTGAAGAAGAGCTTATTATCACAATCCAAAGTTTAGAAGATCGTGTTAAAGTTAAAAATTCCAAAGCTAAAATTATTTCCCTAAGTCAATTTTTAGATAGAAAATCCTATGAAAATATAGCTGCACAACTTAAAAATAACCAAGAAAATAAGGAAAATTTCTAATGAAAGTTGTTCATTTTGGAGCCGGAAATATCGGTCGCGGATTAATTGCAAAATTATATCAAGAAAATCAATTTGAAATTATTTTTGTTGATGTTAATGATAAATTAATTAATGAGCTAAATCAAAAAGGATTTTATTATGTTATTAACTTTGAAAATGGCCAAAAATATAAAGTGAGAAATTATTTTGCTATTAATCTAAATGATGAAGAAAAATTATTAATGCATTTAAAAAACGCCGATCTGATTTCGACTTCTGTTGGATCCGAAAATTTAATTCATTTGAGGTCAATTTTTGCAAAATTAGCAAAAATTGAGCAAAAAAGTAAACAAATTATCTGTTTTGAAAACGGATTTCGAGTTAGCAGTAACTTTAAAAAAAGTCTTGAAAACTGTAAATTTTGGCAATTTGTTGACACAACAATTGATCAAATCGCCCCGAGTTCGACAGATTTAAATGTTTATACCGAAACCTACTCAGAAATTATTATTAAAGAGGATAACCAAAAAATTAAACTAAAGGGAGTAAAATATCTAGAAAATTTAGACTATTTTATTTTACGAAAATTATTTTTTGTCAACACTTTGCACTCGGGAATTGCATATTTGGCATATATTTTAAAATATAATTATATTCATGAAGCTTTAAATTCACCAGTAATTCAAAAATACATTAGTCAACTAAAAATTGTTTTAATTAAAGTGCTTTCATTCCAAAATACCTTAATTAATCAGAGCGAACTTGAGAAATATTTTGAAAAAACAATTAAAAGATTTGAAAATCCAATTCTACAAGACTCAATTATACGCGTTGCTCGGAACCCGATCACTAAAATAGGAAAAAATGAAAGATTTAATTTGTTATTGAAATATGCAAAGAATGCAAAATTTGAACCAAAAGAATTAGAGATAATTTATAGAACTTTTGCAAATATTCTAAATTATGACTCAAAACAGGATATCCAAGCAATGAAAATGCAGGAAAACCTTGCAAAAAATTCCGAAAAATTTTTAAAAATGCAAACAAATTTAGAAGATTTTGAAATCAAAACAGTCCTTAAATTTTATGATAATATAAAAGGGGGAAATAAATGGATTTAAAAATAGAAAATATCCAATTAAATCAAACTATTGAGTCAAAAAAGGAAGCATTTACAAAATTAATTGAAATTTTCCAAGCAAAAAATTGCTGTAAATATGAATATTTACAATCAATGGAAAAACGTGATTTAGAATCATCAGTTGCTCTTGGAAACTATCTTGCCCTAGTGCATGGAAATTATGAAAGTAATGATTTAATTTTAAAAAATTGTATCGAAATTATTCACCTAAAAAATACGCTATACTGAGATGATCAACCAATTAGATTTATTATTGGGTTAGCCGTAAAAAATGCTGATCAGATTAATTATATAGAAAAAATAGGGCTTGCATTTATTGAAATTGAGAAAGTGGAAGAAATTTTAAATAGTCAAAATTTAACTAAAGAAAAAATCCTTAACTGAATAAATCAAGCTTAGAACTTAAGTTTTACTAAAATTAATTGGTTTTTTGGTTGACTAGTGCTTTTGCCAAAAAACAATCTGATTGATAGTTAAAAATTTTTGTTGTTTTTGGAGTTGATTAATATTATTTATGTAATTTAATATTTTTTTTCATAAGGTAATAAAATTCTAAATTTTTAGTGTAAATTATTTATACATAATTAACTTGTGCTTTTATTCTAATAAGAAATTCACACACAAAAATAAGAGTTGTTTTAATAGAATAACAAAAATCCCGCCATTTTGACGGGATTTTCTTTCAAGTTTTTTAAATGTTATACTAGTCAATAAATCAACTTATTTTTTGATAAACAATGGTCACATTCTTGAAATTTTGAAATTCAAAATTAATTGTCGTTACAAAACAGAAAAAAATTATTGGTTAGTTTGTGGTGGTTATTTTTGAAAGTATTAATTTATTTGTGCTTTGATTTCCTAAAAAATTTATCCAATCTTAAATTTCTTTAGGAATATATAATTTGAAAAAAGTACTTTTATAGGTTTTTTTAGATTCTTCAACAGAAACAGTCAAAAGATTATTAGAAATTTGCAATAATTGGAATTGCGATTGATTTATTCATGCTGCGGCAGTAAGAGCAATAACAAAAAATATAAAACCAGTTATCACTGAATATGCAATATCAGGAATAACAGATAAATTATTATCTCTTGTTGCAGCAACTGAATATATCGTTGTAAACATAAAATAGTAAAATAAAGTAAGGGATGCAATTAAAATAGCGACTAAAAATGATTCAACAATATAATATCTTAAATAAATCTTGTATAAAAATTTTTGTTTTTCTTCATAGTCGAGATCTTGTTCATTAAATTTTGAAGCAGTTAAAGGCATTTGACTTCTTAACCAAATACCATAAGTGAAAATACTTCTTCTTTTAACTTGAGGTACATTTTTTTCAATTCTTAAAAGTTGAGGATACTTTTCTTTAAGTTTTTCATTTGATAAATTCAAAGCCTCTTTTTTGTATTTGGAAATAAATCAAATGTATCTTGAAAAGTTAAAAAAAACAAGTAAAAAAATCGAACCAAAAATAAATATTCTTAAAATAACTATATGTTCGGGAAAAAATAATTGAAAAAGTGTGCTTGATACAAAAATAAGGAATAAAAAAGCGTTTGAAACAACATAAAGGGGTTTAAAAAATAATAGTTTATAAAATACTAAAATTGATTTCATTTTAATAACCACTTGCGATGATTTTTTCTAAATCAAATCTATTAAAGTCAATTATGTTACCTGATAATTGATTAATATCGCTAATGACACTTTTAATTCTATTGAGTAAACTCTCTTCTAAACCTTTGTCATTTGATGTTGATGCAATGCTAAAAAGATCTTTTAAATGATCTAGTTTGCGATTAATTTCATTAGAATTTGCTCAATAATTCGATGAATTTTTGAGTAGCATGCCAGTGCCAGTCGCGCCAGCACCCAAAACTAATCCAGCACCAGCAAGTAAAGCGAGCATCCACCCAACTACAGGCACTGCAGATGCGCCGACTATAAATGCGACTCCTGCTCCAACTGTTGTCCCGCCAACTGCGGTGGCAAGTGTAACATTTTCGCCTGCTTTAAGTTTATTATCTGCTATAAATTCTTGAATTCGATCAATCCAGTTTTTTATAGTTAATCGCTGATAATCAGAAAATAAACTTCTTTTTCCTCTTCTACGAGGGTTTTTACTTTTTAATTCTTGAAATTTTTTATAAATTTCACTATTTCTTCGAAGTTCTTGAAAAGTATGATTTTTTTGATCCTGGTTATCAAAAATTCTAGCTCTAAAAATATAATTAAATTTTTTAAAACTAAAGGAATCTAAATAATCTAGTGAGCTACCAAACTCTTTTATTAGCGAGTTTTTTGCCTCTTCGTCTTGGGTCGTAGTTAAAATATTAGATTCAACTTTAGAAATAAATTTTTTAAGTTGAATGTCATCGTTTTGGTAGGGTTGCGCAACAACAACATTTCCTAAACTTAAAAGATTGATTAGTTCTAAATTTTTCATTTTTATTGCCTCCGTAGTTATAATTATGTTAGAAATTATACAATAATAATTTTAATTTTTTTAATTTTATATTTTTTAAGGCAGATTCAAATAAACAACTGAATATTTACTTGATTTTTGGAGGCCAAAATGATAATTAATTTAGATAATGTTGATATAGTACAAAATAAAGACGATAATTTAATAAAGGTTGTGCAAGGCAGTTTTGTCCTTAATTATTATGGAATATTGCAAAGGAAACCTAACGATTTAGATTTAATAATTTTTTCTAAAAAGACTAAAAGTTTAAGATTTTTAAACCAAATACTAAAGATTGAACTCAATAAAAACAAAAATTTAGATGTAAAATTAAGCACGCCTTTCTTTCAAAAGCTTGAATTTAAGAATTTAGATTTAAATGTTGAAATAATTTTGTCAAAATTTTTAAAACCTAATATTTACAAAAAAATTAAAAAAATCTTTATTTTGTAAAACCAGAATATGCTATTTTGGTTAAAATATTTCAGATTTCAGAGGTTCTATCCAATAATTTTTTAGGGTCAGACAATCTAAATTTCCAAAAAATCCTTGTAACTTTAGAAGATCTCAAAATTATTTTGAAAAATAAGCTGCTATTTCATAAAACTAGATTATTTATTAAAAAAAATTTGCTAAATATTATTGTTAATAGATTTATTTTTGATTTTTTTCTAAAAAATAATACTGAATTGATATGATTCTCTAAAAATGAATATAAATTTGAACTAATAAATTCTCTCCAAAGAAATAAACTTTTGTCAAAAAAAATTCAATCACTTTTCTGTTTGAATAAATATTCTAGGAATTTATTTAGTAATTTAATGGTTATTAATGATTATATCTTGAAAAATAAGTATAATATTATTACCAAAATTAACACACTAAATGAGTCCGAACGCACGCTATTTTCAAATGAAATCTACTTGAAAAATGTAAACTTCTTCTTTAATAATTTTAAAATGATAAACACAAAAAATATAGTTTTTAGTTCAAAAATTTCACCAAACTGAGACAATGAAATCATAGAGATTAATAAGTTATTCCCCTTTATAAAGATTTTAAAAATTCTATCATTAAAGTACAAAATTAATGAAAATTTAAATAAAAATGAAATTTTAATTTATTCTAGCAATGATCGAGAGTTTTTACTTAACACATTATATAAAATAGTTGTTTTGTTAGCATTTATCTAATTAAAGGGTTGCCAAACCAAGGAGAATTTCAATTATTTTAATTTTCGACAAAACATGATTTTATTAATAAAATCATTTTTATTATTTGTTATTCCTTAATTAAATTTCAGTTTCTATTGACATAGATATATTTAAAAAACCCAAATTAAAAATATAAATGCAACACACAAATATTTTTAATTCGGGATCCAGCCAAAGTGGCGGGAGTCTTCTTCAAGTTTTGAATTGTTATACTAGTTAATAAATCAACTTATTTTTTGATTTGCAACGGTCACATTTTCAAAATTTTGACCTTCGATATTAATCGTGGCTACAAAAAAGTATAAAAAATCATTGGTTAGTTTGTGGGGTTGTTTTTTGAAAGTATTAATTTATTTGTGATTTGATTTTCTAAAAAATTTATGCAATCTTAATTTTCTTTAGGAAGATAAAATCTGATAAAAATACTTTTAAAACTTTTTTTAGATTCTTCAACAGAAACAGTCGAAAGATTTCTAATAACTTGTATTAATTTGATTGTTGATTGATTCAATCACGCTGAGGCAGGACTAGCAATAACAACAAATATCAAACTACTTACCACCGAATATGTAAAATTAGGAATAACAGATAAATTATTATCTTTTGTTGAAAGCAATGTTGTAAACATAAAATAGTAAAATAAAGTAAAGCATGCAATTAAAAAAGGGACTAAAAATGATTCAACAATGTGAAATTTTAAAATAATCTTGTATACAAATTTTTGTTTTACTTCATAGTTGGGATCTTGTTCATTAAATTTAGAAGCAATTAAAGGTAATTGAAATTTTAACCAAGTATTATAATCTGAAACTCTTTTTGCAAATCGAGCTGCATTTTTTTCAATTTTTAAAAGTTTAGGAAACTTTTTTTCAAGTTCTTCATTTGATAAATTCAAAGCCTCTTTTTTATATTTGGAAATAAATCAAATGTATCTTGAAAAGGTAAGAAAAGCAAGCAAAAAAATCGAACTAAAAATAAATATTCTTAAAATAAGCAAATGTTCGGGAAATAAGTATTGAAAAGGTGTACCTAATAGAATAATAATTAATAAAAAAACGCTTGAAACAATATAAAGGGGTTTAAAAAATAATAGTCTATGAAGTAGTAAAATTGATTTCATTTTAATAACCACCTGTGTTGATTTCTCTAAATCAAATCTAAATTATATACTAATTTAGGCATCATATAACCTAAAAAAATTAGAAATTATTTTGCCTAATTGGCTAAATAATGTGAAATTAAATTAGATTTCTATCTGAAAAAATCCATAAAAATTTAAAACAGAAAATTATGAACACTCTCTAAAACTCTAAATTTTAGTGTAAATTATTTACGCCCAATTAACTGTACTTTTAGTTAATAAGAAATTCTCACACAAAAACAAGTCTTGTTTTAACAAAATAGTAAAACTCCTGCCAAATTGGCGGGAGTTTCTTTCAAGTTTTCAATCGTTATACCAATCAATAAATCAACTTATTTTTTGGTAAGCCACAGACACATTTTCAAAATTTACAAATTCAATATTAATCGTGACTACAAAATAGTGTAAAAAATTATTGGTGAGTTTGTGGTGGTTGTTTTTTGAAGGTATTAATTTATTTGTGCTTTGGTTTTCTAAAAAATTTATGCAATCTTAATTTTCTTTAGGAAGATAAAATCTGATAAAAATACTTTTAAAGCTTTTTTTAGATTCTTCAACAGAAACAGTCAAAAGATTTCTAAAAACTTGTATTAATTTGATTAGTGATTGATTCAATCACGTTGAGGCAACACTAGTAATAACAAAAAGTATAATACCAGTTATCAGCGAATATGTAAAGTTAGGAATAACAGATAAATTATTATCTTTTGTTGAAATAAGTGCTGTCATCATAAAATAGTAAGATAAAGCAAGGCATGCCATTAAAATAGGAGCAAAAAATAATTCAACAATCTGCAATTTTAAAGTAATCTTGTATATAAATTTTCGTTTTTCTTCATAGTCAGGATCTTGTTCATTAAATTTAGAAGCAATTACAGGTAATTGAAATTTTAACCAAGTATTATAATTTGAAACTTTTTTTGCAAATCAAGCTGCATTTTTTTCAATTTTTAAAAGTTTGGGAAACTTTTTTTCAAGTTCTTCATTTGACAAATTCAAAGCCTCTTTTTTGTATTTGCGAATAAATCAAATGTATCTTGAAATGGTAAGAAAAGCAAACAAAAAAATCGAACCAAAAATAAGTATTCTTAAAATAAGTATATGTTCAAGAAATACGGGTTGAAAATGTGTGCTTATTATAAAAATCAACGATAAAAAAAAGCTTGAAACAATATAAATGGGTTTAAGAAATACTAGTCTATTAAGTAGTAAAATTGATTTCATTTTAATAACAACCTGCGATAATTTTTTCTAAATCAAGTCTAAATTAGTATACTAATTTGGGTATAATAGAGCCTAAAAAAATTATAAACTATTTTTAAGAAGTTACTAACATCTTTTTTGGAATATTTTAATGATATAAAAAATAGATAAGAAAAATAAGTAAGTAGCTGAGAGTCAAATTGAAATGAAATTGATAAAAATTTGTGTATAAGTTGGAGTTATACAATCAGGGAGTGTTCATAATTTTGTGTTTTAACTTTGATTTTCTAAAAATTTAGACAATCTTAATTTTTTTTAGGAAGATAAAATCTAAAAAAAGTACTTTTATAGGCTTTTTTACATTCCTCAACAGAAATAGTCAAAAGATTTTTAGAAATTTGTATTATTTTGGTTTTTGATTGAATTATTCACAGTGTGGTAAAAAGACCAAGACTATAAAGTATAATACTAGTTACTATCGAAAATACAAGATTATAATTATAAGAAAGATTATTAGTTATTGGATCAACTGAAAATGTTCTTGGTAATATAAAATAGAAAGATAAGGTAAGGCATGCAATTACAAAAACAACTAAAAATGATTCAACAATATATAATCTTAAATGCATCTTGTATAGAAATTTTTGTTTTTCTTCATAGTCAGGATCTTCTTCATTAAATTCAGAAGCAATAAAAGGTAATCTAGTTCTTAGTCAAAATTCATAATTTAAAACGGGCGTTGCATATAGAGGTAAATTTTTTTCAATTCTCAAAAGTTGAGGATACTTTTCTTTAAGTTTGTCATTTGATAAATTCAAAGCCTCTTTTTTATATTTGGAAATAAATCAAATGTATCTTGAAAGGTTAATAAAAATAAGCAAAAAAATCGAACCAAAAATAAGTATTCTTAAAATAAGTATATGTTCAGGAAATGCTAATTGAAGAGGTGTGCTTATTAGAAAAATCAATGTTAAAAAAACGTTTGAAACAATATAAAGGGGCTTAAAAAATAATAGCTTATAAAATAGTAAAATTGATTTCATTTTAATAACCACCTGCGTTGATTTTTATAAATTATATCTAAATTAGCATACTAATTTAGATATAAAATGACCTAAAAAATTATAAACTATTTTTAAGAAGTTCGGTAACAGGTTTTTTGTAATAACTTAATGATATGAAGAAGTAGATAAGAAAAATAAGTAAGCTAATTGAGAATCAAATTGCAATGAAATTGATAAAAATTTGTGCATAAGTTGGACTGATAAAATCAGCGGTTGTTATCAAATTATAAAAATATGGCATGCTAGGCAAACTTATTATTAGCCCTGATATTAAAATTAAGAAAGAAATTGCAAAAATATTTAATATGTGTAGGAAAAAGATTTTTCTAGTTTTTTCGCCTAGTGATTTAAGAATTCCAATTGATTTTAATTTTGATTGTGTTAGATTTTTTGCATAAAGAACTGAAAAAACTACCAATAAAACTATAAGAATTATTTGAATAGCAAGTAGTGCTGCTTTTACTAAAAAAGTGGAGTTTGAAATAAAATTTTTTATTGATTCAAGATCATTTAAATATACAAAATTTGAAAAATCTTTCTTAAATGAGTCTAAATTTTCATTGATATTGTCAGATTTCAAGAATATTTTTGCAGCTCGTGGTCTTATTTCGTTTCTATATTCATCACCATCATTGTGCATTATGATTTGGTACTTAAATTCACGCCTTTGTTCTTCGGGTGTACCAACTTCGGATTTTTGTTCTTGCAAATGATGGTTTTCCTTTAGATCAAAAGTTCCGACTATTTTAAAAGGAATATCTTGCGCAGTTTTTGCTGATAATTCAACTTTAGACCCTATTTTTAGCTTCTCGAATTTGTCGATTTTAGAACCATTGTTTTTGTTTAATTCAGTAATTCTATTGTTTACAATATCTATAATATTGTTTATTTTATCAATAGTGTTAACTGAAACAAGAATTTCATCTTTATTTTTAGGGAGTTCGCCATCGCTAATTTTTAAATTTTCTACCTTTAAATCTTTTAAAAAGTGTTTTTTTTCAACGTCCAATCATCTTTCAAACCCTTTTGCTTTCAAAGGAGAGATTGTTATGTTACTGAAAAGCGAATCACCGCCTGTGTTTTTTAAAAAAGCTTCATTAATTTTTTTTGCTAAATTATAATGTAAAAAAGAGGGTATTTTGTTGAAGACGTCAATTGAATAGTTTACTCCGACAATAGTAACCTCAGAAATTTTTGGAATTTCATCAACATTCGAATGAAGTATAGATTTAATTTGAATTTTTTTGCCAATAGGATCAGTAATTTTTAATTTTGTGACAACTGAATTTGAAATAATTATCTCATTTTCATTTTGTATAAAATTACCTTGAATGTTTTTGTCGTCAAATTTAAACCTATTTTTAAAAAAATCAGATTGGTCGATTAATTCAATAGAATTTTTCTCAGAAACTAATTCTTTGCCGTTATTATTATAAGAAAAAACAAAGTTTTCAGTTCAATAAACAGGAATAATTTTATTAATAATGTCTTTTTTAGTATTGAATTTCTCGATTTCTTCGTCAAAAAATGGTGATATTCCCTCTTTTTTAACCTCAAAAGAATCCAAATTGTATTGATGAATTCGTTGCGTGTCAATACCCTTTGCATGCGTATTAAGTGTAGCAAATAAATTTAGACTTAAAATGCTAATTAGAAATGTGATAATTAGTAATACTGTAATAATTATTTTATTTTTAAAATCTAGCTTCAAAAATAAAATAATTGATTTTAATTTGTCACTTATTTTTAAAGATTTTTTTTCAAATTTAAAATTATAATCAGTTTTATTTAAAGATTCGGTCTTATTTATTTCTTCGATTTTATCAATTTCTAATACAGATTCATTTTTTAGGTAAATTATTCTATCGCCGTATTTTTTAGCAAGATCTAAATTGTGGCTAACTATCAAAATAGTTTTATTTTTCTTCAATATTTGTATTTTTTCAAAAAGAATTTCAGCATTTTCAACATCAAGATTTCCAGTGGGTTCATCTAACAAAATAAAGTCAGATTCACGTGCTAATGATCGCAAAATTGCGATTCGTTGTTTTTGACCGCCTGATAAATCACTCACTTTATTTGCTAAATTTTCTTTTGAAATATTAACAAAACTTGCATTTTCTTCAATATTCTTTTCATCAATATTAAAATTTATTGCATTTGCGCCAATTTTAATATTTTCCATACCAGTAGCAGATTCAATTAGGTTAAAATCTTGAAAAACAACGTCAATTAAAGGGTTTTTAACAATTTTGTTATCTCTATAAAAAAGAATTTCACCTTTATCTTTTTGACTAAAATTAGCAATTAGATTAATAAGAGTAGTTTTCCCAATCCCAGAAGGACCAACAACAAATACCAACTCATTAGACGGGATGTCTAGGCTAAAATTTTTGAAAATAGCTCTTCGGTTAAAATTTTTAGTTAGATTTTTAATTTTTATCATTTTTAATTAGTCAATCTATTTGATAAGTCATATAAATAGTTTTAATATTCAAAAAGTGTGTTTTACCTACTTTTCTATCAATTTTACCTAAAATATCTTTTTTTAATAATGAAATAAATTTTTCTAATTTAGTAGAGTCAATTTGATGTTCTAATTTTGATTTAATTGAGCTTTGAAATTCAATATACCAAAAAAGATGTTCTAAAAATTCAGCGTTATTTATATTTTTTTCATCAAGATTTTGGTTTATAAATTCGACAATTTCCTTGTTGTCATCTAATTCATTTTTAAAAATAAACTTAATAAATAAGTTAATAAATTTTAAAAAAAATGGAGCATTTTTTTCTAGTTTCACATTTATAATATTGTCAAAAATGTCCTTGGAAACATGAATTTTTGCCGGCTTGTCTGTATTATAAAAACTATTCAATAGGGCAATTGTTTTAAACAAATAAAAAAAATCAATTGGTTTTTTTACAAATTTACTATAATCAATTATTGTATTTAAAAAATCTTTTTGACTCTTAAAAAAATCGGGATGAGTCTTAATTGAAAAAAATACATAATTATATAAGTCCTCAAAAAAATCAGGATTATCTTCCGGTTTTTTCGTTGTTTGTTTAAATAAGGTTTCTATTGTTTGATTTATTTTTTGTACTTGATTGTTTTCTTTCTCACTTAATTCTAAAATCTGTTTTACAAAAATAGTATTTGTGATGTCAGCCTCTTTAGCAAACAAACCATTTTCAATAACATAATCTACAATTTCTTCACTTTTTTTAAGTAATTCGGGTTCCAATTCTTTGTTATTTGCAAAATAATAGTAAAGAAGTATACCACCATAAAACCCAGGATCACGGTTTATTTTAAAATTTATCAATCAGTTTTTAGTGTATTCATTTATTTTTGAGAAATACTCTGGAGAATATTCATAAAAATTCTTGCTAAGGTGGTAAAAACTAAACATTGATAAAGCTAAATCATTAAAATTTCTTATATTTTCTTCTGCATTCTGATTTTCAATAATTTGTCTAAAATATTTATCCCATTTTTGAATTAAAATATTTATTGATTTTTGTTTTTCTTTTATAATATCAGAGAAATGATTGTTACCTAAAGTATTCATTATTGATAAAATTGAGATATATTTTTTAATGAGTAGTGAAAGTTTATCGTCTAATGATTTAGGATTTTCACTCCCGTTTATTAATACTTCTTCGCTTTCAAAATTCATTTTCTTGAATTCATCGCTAATTCAGTCTTTAATATCGAAATATTTTTGAAAATCATACCCATTTAATTTAAAATAGAAAATATTTCAAGCTAAAGTTTGAAAGTCATCTTTGATATCAATAAATTGTTTTTTATTTATATCATAATATTTCGAAATAAAATCAATAATTTTAGAAAAATTGTTAGACGGATCAATAGCGAAATAAATGTTAATTAATTGATAAATATCAATTAAATCAAAACGTATCATTCCTATCAAGTTAGGTATGACTTTTAAGGTTGATTTTGCTTTATCGGTCTGATTAATGTTATTCGTGATTTTTAAAATTGCTAAAATTTCGTTTGCATATACGTAATTATAGTCACCCTGAAAATTATTTTTTAGAGCATAACTATTTTCTTCCGCATCTTTTTTTAATTCATTTTCTAAAATAAAGCTATTTATTTTTTCTAGATCAGAATTAGAAAAAACAGATGCGGATTTTGAATTACTAGTTAATGTTTTAGGCTCAAATCTATTTATTTCAACTTCAATAGACTTATTAAAAACATAATAAATTAATGGAACACTTATAGCAATTGATCCTAAACTTGCGCCAATAATTGAGAAAATAACTCATTTTTTCCCAAAAATTTTAGAAATCATTTACTTTTCTTCCAAACTTTCAGATAATTTAGAAACCTTATAAAAAGAAGAATTAGATAATATATTCGCAGCTTTTCATCTACCGTATTCAGCTCTTGCTGACGCTCAACTACCGAATTTTGTTACTTTGTATTTTCAACCGTTAAACTCGTAATCAATTCCCGCATATTTATGATTATAACTAGTGATTGAGTCAACAAGATATCCATTTGAGTCAATCGAAACACCTGCATTTGCACCTGCTTTAGCTGAAAATTTACCATCATATTTTATCTCGCCACCAACTTGAAAAGAAGGGCTTCCAATCCCTGAAATTCAGGATGTTACATCTAATTTTAAATTTTTTGGACTATCATAATATGTATTTTTTAATCTAAACTTTGTTCTTGCTATTCCAGTTCATGAAATTTTATCTTGGTAAAATCAACCACCATAATATGATAAATACTGGTGACCTGCCAATCCTATTCCGAAATAATAGTCATCATTATTTCTTTCAGCAAGTTGCACTACACTATTTTCATTTGCTAAAAGCGCAATTCCTGGAAACAATAAAAAAGCCTTCGCATTTATTTTTTGACTAGCAACAATTGCTGGCGTTGCGACTGCAAGCGTTAAACTTGTTAATGCTGTTAAGTTTAGTAAAATTTTTTTTATTTTTTTTGTAAAAGACATAAAATCTCCTTAATAATTTTTTTCTACAAACACTTTATATGTGCTTTAGTGATAATTATATCATGTTAAATTAAATAACAAAGAACAAAAACAAAAAAAAATATAATTTTTGTTAAAAAATGCTAAAAATATATTTTTATTCATAGCTATTTTTGCAAAATAAAACAAAATTTAAATAACAAAAAGTAAGTTATTAGAATTTCCAGATGTTTCCTCATAAATTAGTAGAAAAAATTAACAAAAGTGGCACAATCAAAATCATAGATAAAAAACTAATTGTTTAAATTTTTCTACTAATTTACCCCGACACTGAATCTAGAAGATTTAGTAGGAATTTTTGCCATTAAGAGCTTAGTATGTATTCTTTGTATACTTGAACACTTTCAGCTATTCGCATCACAAAAGTTAATTTCTTCATTTTTTTATAAATTAGGTAAATTAGCAACTAATTTAGACATAATATGACCTAAAAAATTATAAACTATTTTTAAGAAGTTCAGTAACAGGTTTTTTGTAATAGCTTAATGATATGAAGAAATAGATAAGAAAAATAAGTAAACTAATTGAGAATCAAATTGTAATGAAATTGATAAAAATTTGTGCATAAGTTGGACTGATGAAATCAGCGGTTGTTATCAAATTATAGAAATATGGCATGCTAGTCAAACTTATTATTAGTCCTGATATTAAAATTAAGAAAGAAATTGCAAAAATATTTAATATGTGTAGGAAAAAGATTTTTTTAGTTTTTTCGCCTAGTGATTTAAGAATTCCAATTGATTTTAATTTTGATTGTGTTAGATTTTTTGCATAAAGAACTGAAAAAACTACCAATAAAACTATAAGAATTACTTGGATAACAAGCAAAACTGCTTTCACAAAAAAAGTTGACCTTAAAAGAAAAATTTTTATTGATTCAAGATCGTTTGAATATCAATAATTTGGAAAATCCTTTTTAAAAGAGGCTAAATTTTCACTGATATTGTCAGATTTTAAGAATATTTTTGCTGCTTCTGGCCTTATTTCGTTTCTGTATTCATCACCATCATTGTGCATTATGATTTGGTACTTAACTTCACGCCTTTGTTCTTTGGGTGCGTCAACTTCAGGTTTTCGTTCCTGCAAATGGTGGTTTTCCTTTAGATCAAAAGTTCCGACTATTTTAAAAGGAATATTTTTTCCATTTTTGTTTGATAGTTCAACTTTAGACCCTATTTTTACCTTCTCGTATTTGTCAGCACTCCCATTGTTTAAATCATCTATAGTATTATTTATTTCATCAATAGTGTTAACTGAAACAACAATTTCATCTTTATTTTTAGGAAGCTCACCATCACTAATTTTTAAATTTTCTACCTTTAAATCTTTTAAAAAATGATTTTTTTCAACTACCAATCCTTCAAATCTGTTTGAATTCAAAGGATTGATCATTATGTCACTGAAAAGTGACTCGCCGACTGTGTTTTTAACATAAAAAGCTTCATTAATTTTTTTTGTTAAATTATAATGCAAAAAAGAGGGTATTGTGTTGTATACATCAGTTGAATAGTTTACTCCGACAATAGTAACTTCAAAAATTGTTGGAATTTCATCAACATTCGAATGACGTATAGCTTTAATTTTAATTTTTTTGCTAATAGGATCAGTAATTTTTAATTTTTCGACAACTGAATTTGAAATAATTATCTCATCATCATTTTGTATAAAATTACCTTGAAGGTTTTTGTCATCAAATTTAAACCTATTTTTAAAAAAATCAGATTGGTCGATTAATTCAATAGAATTTTTCTCAGAAATTAGTTCTTTGCCGTTATTATTGTAAGTAAAAGCAAAGTTTTCAGTTGAATAAACGGGAATAATTTTATTAACAATATTTTTTTCATTATTGAATTCCTCGATTTCTCCGTCAAGAAATGGCGATATTCCCTTTTTTTGAACCTCAAAAGAATCTAAATTGTAATGATGAATTCGCTGCGAGTCAACAGCATTTGCTTGTGTATCAAGTGTAGCAAATAAATTTAGACTTAAAATGCTAATTAGAAATGTGATAACTAGCAAAGTTGTAATAATTATTTTATTTTTAAAATCTAGCTTCAAAAATAAAATAATTGATTTTAATTTGTCACTTATTTTTAAAGGTTTTTTTTCAAATTTAAAATCATAATCAGTTTTATTTAAGGCTTTGGCTTTATTTATTTCTTCGATTTTATCAATTTCTAATACAGATTCATTTTTTAGATAAATTATTCTATCGCCGTATTTTTTAGCAAGATCTAAATTGTGACTAACTATCAAAATAGTTTTATTTTTCTTCAATATTTGTATTTTTTCAAAAAGAATTTCAGCATTTTCAACATCAAGATTTCCAGTAGGTTCATCTAACAAAACAAAATCAGATTCACGCGCTAATGATCGCAAAATTGCAATTCGTTGTTTTTGACCGCCTGATAAATCACTCACTTTATTTGCTAAATTTTCTTTTGAAATATTAACAAAACTTGCATTTTCTTCAATATTATTTTCATCAATATTAAAATTTATTGCATTTGCGCCAATTTTAATATTTTCCATACCAGTAGCAGATTCAATTAGGTTAAAAACTTGAAAAACAACGTCGATTAAAGGGTTTTTAACAATTTTGTTATCTTTATAAAAAAGAATTTCACCTTTATCTTTTTGACTAAAATTAGCAATTAGATTAATAAGAGTAGTTTTCCCAATCCCAGAAGGGCCAACGACAAATACCAACTCATTAGACGGGATGTCTAGGCTAAAATTTTTGAAAATAGCTCTTCGATTAAAATTTTTAGTCAAATTTTTAATTTTTATCATTTTTAAGTAGCCAATCTATTTGATAAGTCATATAAATAGTTTTAATATTCAAAAAGTGTGTTTTACCTATTTTTTTATCAATTTTATCTAAAATATCTTTTTTTACCAATGAAATAAATTTTTCTAATTTAGTAGAGTCAATTTGATGTTCTAATTTTGATTTAATTGAGCTTTGAAATTCGATATACCAAAAAAGATGTTCTAAAAATTCAGTGTTATTTATATTTTTTTCATCAAGATTTTGGTTTATAAATTCGACAATTTCCTTGTTGTCATCTAATTCATTTTTAAAAATAAACTTAATAAATAAGTTAATAAATTTTAAAAAAAATGGACTATTTTTTTCTAGTTTTGCATTCATAATATTGTTAAAAATTTGCTTGGAAACATGAATTTTTGCCGGCTTGTCTGTATTATAAAAACTATTTAATAGGGCAATTGTTTTAAACAAATAAAAAAAATCAATTGGTTTTTTTACAAATTTACTATAATCAATTATTGTATTTAAAAAATCTTTTTGACTCTTAAAAAAATCGGGATGACTCTTAATTGAAAAAAATACATAATTATATAAGTCTGCAAAAAAATCAGGATTATTTTCCGGTTTTTCCGTTGTTTGATTAAATAAGGTTTCTATTGTTTGATTAAATAAGGTTTCTATTGTTTGATTTATTTTTTGTACTTGATTATCTTTTTTCTCGCTTAATTCTAAAATCTGCTTTACAAAAATAGTTTTTGTGATATCAGGTTCTTGACGAAACAAACCATTTTCAATAACATAATCTACAATTTCTTCACTTTTTTTAAGTAATTCGGCTTCTAATTTTCTATTATTTCCAAAATAATAGAAAAGAAGTACGCCGGTATATTCCATAGGATAAATTTCTGCTTCAAAATTTACCAATCAATTTTTAGTGTATTCATTTATTTTTGACAAATACTCTGCCGAATACTCATAAAAATTCCTGCTAAAGTGGTAAAAACCAAATATTGAATAAATTCAAGCGTCCAACTTTTCTATATTTTCTTCTGTTTTCTGATTTTCAATGATTTGTCTAAAATATTTATCCCATTTTTCAATTAAAATATTTATTGATTTTTGTTTTTCTTTTATAATATCAGAAAAATGATTTTTGTCTAAAGTATTTATTATTGATAAAATCGAGATATATTTTCTCACGAGTAGCGAGAATTTATTGCGTAATGATTCGTGATTTTCACTCCCGTTTATTAATACTTCTTCGCTTTCAAAATTCATTTTCTTGAATTCATCCCTAATTCAATCTTTAATATCGAAATATTTTAGAAAATCATGACCATTTAATTTAAAATAGTAAATATTTCATGCTAAATCTTGAAAGTCATCTTTGATATCAATAAACTGTTTTTTATTTTTATCGTAATATATTGAAATAAAATTAATAATTTTAGAAAAATTGTTAGATGGATTAATAGCAAAATAAATGTTAATTAATTCACGAATATTAGATAAATTGAAACGTATTCTTTTTGTCAAGTCAGGTATGACTTTTAAGGTTGATTTTACTTTATCGCTTTGATTAATGTTATTCGACATTTTTAAAATTGCTAAAATTTGGTTTGCAGAATCATGATTATACTCTCCCCGAAAATCATTTTTCAGAGCAAAGTCACTTTTTTGTATACCTTTTTTTAATTCGCCTTCTAAAATAAAACTATTTATTTTTTCTAGATCAGAATTAGAAAAAATAGATGCCGATTTTGAATTACTAGTTAATGTTTTAGGTTCAAATTTATTTATTTCAACTTCAATGGGCCTAGTAACAGCATAATAAATTAAAGGGGCACTTATAGCAATTGATCCCAAACTAGCACCAATAATTGAAAAAATAACTCATTTTTTTCTAAAAATTTTAGAAATCATTTACTATTCTTCCGAACCTTCAGATAATTTAGAAACCTTATAATAAGGAGCATTAGACAATATATTCACAGCTTTTCATCCATCGTATTCAGCTCTTGCTGACGCTCAGCTGCCGAATCCTGTTGCTTTGTATTTTCAACCATCAAACTCATAATCAATTCTCGCATATTTACGATTATGACTAGTGATTGACTGAACAAGATAACCATTTGAATCAATTAAAACATCTGTACCCATACTTGCCCAAGGTGAAAATTTACCATCATATTTTATCTCACCACCAACCTTGAAAGAAGGGCTTCCAATCCCCGAAATTCAGGATGACACTTCTAATTTTAAATTTTTTGGCTTATCATAATATCTATTTTTTAATTTAAATTTTGTTCTTGCTATTCCAGCTCATGAAATTTTGTCTTGATAAAATCAACCGCCATAATATGATAAATGCTGGTAACCCATCAATGATATTCCGAAATAATAGTCATCTGTATGTCTTTCGGCAAGTTGTTGTACATTATTTTCGCTTGCTAAAAGCGAAATTCCAGAAAAAGCTAAGGAAGCTTTTGCATTTATTTTTTGACTAGCAACAATTGCTGGTGTTGCGACTGCAAGCGTTAAACTTGTTAATGCTGTTAAGTTTAGTAAAATTTTTTTTATTTTTTTTGCTAATAACATAAAATCTCCTTAGTAAATTTTTAGTCATAATTATATCATGCTAAATTAAATAACAAAGAACAAAATAAGAAAAATACAAAAATATAATTTTTGTTAAAAAAAGATAAAAAATATATTTTTATTCATAGTAATTTTGCAAACAATAAACCTTATAAATATAAAACAAAATTTAAATAACAAAAAGTAAGTCATTAAAATTTGCAGTGTTTCTTCATTTTCTTTTTTATATACACCATTCAAAAGGGAAAAATTTTTTTTGCTCTTTTTTCATATTTTGTCCTTTATGATAAATTTTACCAAAACAGATTTACCTTAAAAACACAAAATACTTAATATTTCCAATATTTTTAAGCGCTTGCGAAATTTCGTTGTGAAAATCTTCTCTTTTTACTTTTTTATAATCTACGTATTTGTTAGCAATTTTTCTAGCTTCTAACTGCAATGGGGATAATTGTTTTTGCTTTTTTTTCATATTTTGGTCCTTTATGATAAATTTTATCAAAGCATATTTGCTTTAGTACACAAAATACTTAATATTCCCTAATTTCCCCTCAATAATAGTGCCATTTTACCAAAAAAGTATAAATAAAATCGCAATGAAACGTTAAATTCATTATAATATATAAAAAGGATCCTAAAAAATACGAGCGATATTCGAAATTATAAAAAATATGCTTTAAAAACTTCCGGTTTTAGTATTGACCTTGAAAAATTGCTATTATTTATAATAAAGGAATCTGATATCCTCGAAGTTGAGTCAATCCCTAGAGAAGTAAATTTGGAAATTTTACCATAAAAATGCAAGAAATTATTAGCCAAATAGCATCCTTAATTTGTAAATTTAATAAAGAAAATAATTTGAATTTGGAAATTTTTCTAAAAGGAAGCTATCTATTTTGAAAGGAAAATTTTATAAATCGAAAGCCTAACGATTTGGATTTGGGCTTTGTAAATTGTTCCTTTAGACAACGTCAAGAATTTATTAATTTTATTTTGCAAGAAAAAAACGCTGAATTGATAAAAAAGGACGACAATTTGCAAATACTTAGAATTAACGGTTTTATTATTGAATTTATAGTTTTAGAAACAATAAACAAACAATTTTTAAAAGAATCCCAATACAAAAATCTTTATGAATTAAAGATCAAGTATGCTTTTTTCCAGAAAATTACGATGATGGGTTATGTTCTAAGTCCAGTTTTTCCACATGATTCAAATAAAAAAATGCTAAGTATAATTGATGATTTAAACATTTCTTGAAATATACTAAGCAAAAACCCAAACAATATTAATTATCAAAGCGAAAAAAATTTCTTTCAAAATAGTCTATGAAACAGTTTCTTTATTTATTGGTTTTATAATTATGACAAAATGCTTGATAAATATTTTGATTTTTCAAAATTAAAAAGCTATGATAATTATTTTAATCAATCGTTAAAAAATTATATCTATAATTTTTTAACTTTTATCAAGGAACATTTTAAAGACAATTTGGATTTTTTTGACAAAATACTAAAAAACAAGTTAATTTATACAAATATGATGACAAACTTTTTGAATTTCCCTTCAATTCCAGGTTTTGAAAAAAAGTATATTGAAAAACTGTTTGGCGATAAAATTCATAAAGTAACAAGCGGTGGTTATTTATCAAAAAATAATAAAAATAACAATGTTTTATTCATAAATCACAGCGATGAAGTAGGTGGGATTGCAATAGCTGGCGAGGTTTTTAATCAAGGAACAACTTATTTTGACTCAGGTGTTTTTGAAATATTTGACCAGAATTCAGGAAAAATTAATGAAATTTCTTGTGTCAAAGTTGACAATTTAGTTTTTTCTGAAGAAAAAAGTGCAAAAATAAATCGACCTAATTTAAAGTGCCTTGGAATCCCTGAAAATGGAATTTACCAAGTTTTACCTAAAAGTGAGGTAAAAATTTCCGGGTTTAGTATCTTTTGCCGAAATCAAGATAATAAAATTTCTAACATATTGACTAGAATTCTTTTGGATATTGACAAAAATTTTGATATTCTTCTAACAACAAAAGAAGAAATCCAATTACAAGGAACAAAAGATTTTTTTGTTACTAATCAAATTAAAAAATACAAATTTTTGGTCAATATTGATGTCTGCGAGGACCAAAATTGAGATAATGAAGGTATAAAAATAAGAGTAGCTGATACTTTTACGGCACATAATATTGTTTTTTATAACAAAATTGTCGAAATTTTTCAAAAAAATGGTATTCCATTTAAGTCTTATTTTGGTTCAGGTTCGACTGATATTACTAATTTTCAAAATCAAAATGCCATAACTTTATCAATTCCCGCGTCAAAAATACATTCTACTTCCTCAATGTCACTAATAAAAAATTTTTTCTTTTTGCTTTGAATTTGCAAGGAAATAAATGACAATATTTTTTAAAAATTCAATCAAATTTACTAGTTCACTTAGCACTTCGCTTATAGGTTCAGAAGCTTTTAAGTTCAGTTCGTCTTTATACATATTTAAAATTACAGGCGATTTTTGGCTTGTTACAATTTTATATTTGTTAATTCAAATACCCAATTTGATAGTTTATTTATTTAGTAGTAAGATTGTCCAAAAATGGAAAAATGATAAAATTATTCTATTAATTTCGGATATTTTGAGTGTTTTTTGTTTAGCTTTCTTGTTGATTATTTTTTTTAGTCTAGCTAATAGTCAACTTTTTACTTTTTCAATAATATTAATTTTAGTCAATACATTGCTTGGTTTTATCCATGCTTTTCGATTTATTTATTTGAAAAATATTGTTTATTATTTAGCAAATAATGAAAAACAGATGCAAAATATTAATGTTTTTTCCTCTTTTGCAACAGCAATGGGGTTTTTAATTTCGGCAGTATTTGCCTTAGTTATTTACTCAAGACTTGATTTTTACTGAATGGTTTTGTTTAATATGGCTACCTATTCAATCTCAGGTCTGCTTTATTTTTTGCTGAAATTAAATGCAAAAAAATTTGATTTTGCCCTTAGTCAGCAAAAAAATTTCAAAGAAAATGACAAAAAAATTTCGACTTATAAATGAGTTTTTGTCTTAGCGGGTCATTTTATTGTTGCAATTTTCTTTTTACCAAGAACAACTTTATTTCCACCGGTTTTTGAATATATTAACTCTCAAAGTCAAGTTGAACTTTTTAATTACCAACAATTAGCAACGTGATTCAATATTGGCTTTTCGTTTGCTTCAGTTTTAGGAACAATCGTTAGTTTTTTAATATTAAATAAAACAAGAAAAAAAATTAGCATTATTTGACTTTTGGTTGGCCTTTTAATATTAGGTTGAATTTGACCTTTTGTTGCTTTTATCAAAAATTTAAATGTTCAATTTTATTCATATATGATAATTACTAGTTTTAATCAGTTTATATTTTCGTTGTTTTTCCCAACTTTTTCCAGTTTGTCATATTTATTTTTTAGCAAAGAAAAATTCCATGTCCAAAACGGAATTTCACTAGTAACTAGAGCGATTTTTTACACTTTAGTCACAATTGCTACAACCGCAACTTTTATTTATCTTTCATTTTACTTGTCATTTTTAATATTTATGGTTCTGATTTCAGTTTTAGGCTTGATAGTCATTTTTAGCTATTGAAAAATTAAAAAATTAACTGTTAAAAAAGTTAAAATCAAAACTACAAAAAGTTAGCTAACCTATAAATTATTATATAATTTAGAAAAAATCATTTTTTGTCTTTTGTTTTAGCGGATTTGCATGTATAATAAATAAGCATTTATTCGAAGAAAAGTTTTCTTATTTTTTGCTTTGGTAAAATTTCTCTAAAAAATATTTACAAAGATAAGAAAATTTTTCCTTTTTTTTGTTATAATTAATCTTTACATTGTAAGGACTATGAAACATAAGGTTGCAATACACGAGAAGGAGTTGTTTTTGTGTATTGGTTTTTATGTAGAGTCCGTTCAAAAATATGAACAGGAGCAACTCACTTATTTTTATGAGCACAACATCAATAAAAATTAAGTTCAAATCGTTTGACCACCGTCAAATTGATGCTGCTGCTAAAAAGGTTATTCTTTTAGCGCGTGAACTTAATGTCGAGACATGTGGCCCGGTACCGCTGCCAACTTCAAGAGCGATTTATACAATTTTGAGATCTGTCCACGTTAATAAAAAATCTCGTGAACAATTTGAAAGTCGCACTCACAAACGGCTAGTAATTTTAAAAGTTTCACCAAACAATCAAAAAGCAGTTACAGAAAAAATTTCACGAACACAATTGCCAGCTGGCGTTTGATTAGAAATCGAGGTAAATTAAAATGAAAGGAATTTTAGGTAGAAAAATTGGAATGACTCAACTTTTTACAGTTGATGGTGTTTCAATTCCTGTTAGCGTCATTGAAGTTCCTGAAAACATAGTTACAAAAATTCTTACTAAAGAAAAAGATAACTATGAAGCAATTCAGCTCGGTGTTTTTGACAAAAAACAATCAGCTCACAAAAAACCTGAACTAGGTCATTTTGCTAAAGCTGATACTAAACCGAAAAAATTTGTTCGTGAATTTCGTGATTTTCCAGGTTTAAAATTAGGTCAAACTATCAATGTTTCAATTTTTAGCGCAGGTGAATTTGTTGATGTAATTGGAACTTCCAAAGGAAAAGGTTTTGCTGGTCCAATTAAACGTCACAATCAAGCAATCGGACCTAGATCTCACGGTGGTGGGGGTGGTTCAAAACCAATTCGTCAAACTGGTTCACTTGGAGATATTTCCGGAAACAAAGTTGTTAAAGGGATGACAATGCCAGGACGTCTTGGACATTCTCGGGTAACTAAACAGTCACTTGAAATTGTCAAAGTTGATCAGGAAAATAATTTATTAATAGTAAAAGGTTCAATTCCTGGTCCAAAAAAATCATTTGTTATGATAAGAACCGCAATTAAAAAATCAACTTCTAAAACTCCCATTAATCTTTTTGAAGTTAGTCCCAAAGATCAGGAGTTAAAACATGAATAAAAACACACCAATTTCAATTCAGAGTGCAAAATACGAAAATATTGTTAAATTTAACCCTGATAAAGCTCTTCCAGAAGTTTTATTTGAACAAAGAGAACTAAAAACTCAAGCTATTTTTGACTCAATTTTGGCCGAAAGAGCCTCACGTCGTTTTTCAACTCACAAAGTTAAAAACCGTGGTGAAGTTTCAGGGACAGGTAAAAAACCTTGAAAACAAAAATCAACCGGGAAAGCCCGTGCTGGATCAAGAAGATCACCAATTTTTGTTGGCGGGGGTCGCGCTTTTGGACCGACAACTTTAAGAAATTACACTCTAAAAGTAAACAAAAAAGTAAAAAAACTAGCTTTTTTTGGTGCCCTATCCCAACTAGCACAAAATCACCAAGTTTTAGTAAATGATTTTTCAATGGACAAAATTTCAACTAAACTTCTGGTAGAACAGTTAAAAACCTTTAAAATTGATAAACTTCGTCACATTTTAATCGCCTCAACTGATACAAATTTATTTTTATCAGCAAGAAATTTACCAAATGTCGAGTTAGTAAAACCTAATTCAATAACAGTTGAATCACTAGTAAAAACTGATTTGTTAATCATTTCCGAAAATGATATTGCAAGTCTTAAAAAAAGGATTGAAGATGAACGTAAATAATATTATTAAAGGTCCAATTTTAACTGAAAAATCCTACCAGTTAATGTCTCAAGGAGTTTATTCTTTTAAAGTAAGTCCGAC